>CANHXV010000026.1 GCA_947464665.1 Comamonadaceae bacterium | reverse complement strand
GTGGGTGCAGCTCCTCTGCCACGTACAGAAGTCGTGAGCAAGTTGTGGGTTTACATCAAAAAACACGGTCTGCAAGACAAAGTCAACAAGCGCAACATCAACGCTGATGACAAATTGAAAGCCATCTTCGGCAAAGCGCAAGTCACCATGTTTGAATTGGCTGGCTTGATCGGCAAACACTTGAAGTAATTCAGTGTTGCTCGAATAAAAAAAGCCGGGTCACCCCGGCTTTTTTTCGCCTGATAGCAACTCACTTCGTCTTCAATGCATTTTGCGTGATGGCAGACAATGTGACACGAGTTGTGATGGCTTCGGGATCGAGCATGATTTCAATCAGAGTACCTTGGTTTCTCGCCAATGCCGCCATCAGTTCTGGCTCAAACTCTTCTGTTTTCGAAATGCGCACACCCTCATAGCCGTATGCCTTGGCTAAATGAGCGAAGTTGGGGTTGTTCAGGTGTGAACCCATGTTGTGGGTTGGAAAATCTCTTTCTTGATGCATCCTGATGGTGCCATACATGCCATTGTTCAAGAGAACCACAATTGATTTGGCGCCATGCTGGGTGGCCGTGGCCAGTTCTTGGCCATTCATAAGGAAATCGCCATCCCCTGCAATGGTGAAGACAACACGGCCAGTGAGCACCGCGGCCGCAATACCGGCAGGCACGCCATAACCCATCGCACCTACAGTGGGGGCCAACTGAGTTTTAAATCCCTTGCTGAGACCGTGATGCTTGTAATACCGGTGCACCCAACTTGCAAAATTACCTGCGCCGTTGGTCAGCACGGCATCTGCAGGCAAGTGACGCTGCAGAACTGAAATCACTTCGGGCATGTTAACAAGACCTTGCGCAGAGTCAGCGGGCAAACCAACTAAGGCTTGCGGAAGTGTGTTACCAAGGTAGTCTGCATTGGCTTGTGCCGCCCAATCAGTCCACGGCAGACTTGACGGGGCCGTGAGAACCTCCAAACTGCGGGCTGCAGCATTCATGCTGGCGCAAACAGCCAAATCTGCGTGGTAAACGCGATTCAATTCTTCAGCACTGGCATGAATGTGGACCAACTTTTGTTTGGGCTTTGGAACATCCAACAAGGTGTAACCGCTGGTGGTCATTTCGCCTAAGCGCGGGCCGATGGCAATGATCAAATCGCTGTCCTTGATGCGCTGAGCCAATTTGGGATTGATGCCAATGCCGACATCCCCCGCATACAATGGGTGAAAATTGTCAAACGTATCTTGAAAACGAAATGCATTGCCAACGGGCAATTGCCAATTTTCTGCAAAACGCTGAAGGGCTTGCGCTGACTGAGGCGTCCACCCTCCTCCGCCCGCAATCACAAAAGGCCTTTGTGCCTGCAACAGCATTTCACGCAATTGGCGCAAACTGCCAGGATCACTCCAAACCTGCACGGGCTCAATTTGAGGCAGCGGTCTCGAAGACACCTCATGGGTCAGCATGTCTTCCGGCAATACAAGCACAACCGGACCAGGACGGCCATTCATGGCAGTGGCAAAGGCGCGCGACACGTACTCCGGAATTCTTTTGGCATCATCGATTCGCTCAACCCGCTTGGCCATGCCTTTGGTGCTGGGACCAAAGAAGGAGCAAAAATCAACTTCTTGAAAAGCTTCACGGTCGCGTGTGTCAGTGGCGACATCCCCCACAAACAAGACCATGGGGGTGGAATCCTGAAACGCCGTATGAACGCCAATCGAGGCATTGGTGGCGCCAGGCCCTCGGGTTACAAAACAAACGCCTGGACGACCCGTTAAACGGCCTTGTGCATCTGCCATGAAGGCGGCCCCACCCTCTTGCCGGCAGGTAACAAACTGAATTTGGTCTTGGTACTTGTGAAAACCATCAAGGACGGCCAGGTAACTCTCCCCGGGAACTCCAAAGGCATGGGACACACCTTGTGCAATGAGGCATTCAACCAAAAGATGGCCCCCCAATTGAGATTGGGATGCAGCTTCTTGCAGTTTGACTTTTTGATCGCTCATAGGGCCTCTTGTAGTGATGGCCGCATGATACTTTCAAAGCGCCAGTGACATCCGCCCCTGGCTACTTCTTTACTTCAAATCCCGATCGAATTTAAAGACACCTGGCTCATTGACAGGGTCAACATCGACTGGAATGACCGACTTGGGCAGAAACTTGCCTTCCAACAGCAATTTGGACAAGGGGTTTTCAATCCGTTGCTGAACAGCGCGTTTCAAGGGGCGGGCACCAAATACAGGATCAAACCCCACTTTGGCCAATTCAGCCACCGCAGCCGTCGAAACTTCTAAATGCAAATCCATTTTGGCCAATCGGGCTTCCAGTATTTGCAGTTGAATTTTGGCAATCGACTCAATGTGTTTGGCATCCAAGCTGTGAAAGACCACAGTTTCGTCAATTCGGTTTAAAAACTCAGGCCGGAAATGGTTTTTGAGTTCACCCCATACTGCGTCTTTGATGTCTTCCCGAGACTCGCCTACCATGGCTTGAATCAGGTGCGAGCCGATGTTTGAAGTCATCACTATGACGGTGTTTTTAAAGTCAACCGTGCGACCTTGGCCATCTGTCAGGCGACCATCGTCTAGAACCTGCAACAGCACATTGAAAACATCAGGGTGGGCCTTCTCAACCTCATCCAACAAAAGCACAGAATAAGGCTTGCGACGAACCGCCTCGGTCAAGTAGCCTCCCTCTTCGTAGCCAACATAACCAGGAGGCGCACCAATGAGTCGCGCCACAGAGTGTTTCTCCATGAACTCACTCATGTCGATTCGAATCAGATGATCTTCGCTGTCAAACAAAAACCCTGCCAGTGCTTTGCACAACTCCGTTTTGCCAACGCCTGTGGGGCCTAGGAATAAAAAAGAGCCCGTGGGTCTTTGGGGATCTGACAAGCCAGAACGCGAACGGCGAATGGCATGCGACACAGCCGCGATGGCTTCATCTTGCCCCACTACGCGTTCGTGCAACTTCACTTCCATTTGCAAAAGTTTCTCGCGCTCACCCTGCATCATTTTGGACACTGGAATACCGGTAGCTCGACTCACCACTTCGGCAATTTCTTCTGCACCAACTTGTGTGCGAAGTAATCTTGGTGCAGAACCTGCAGCAGGATTGAGTTCATTGGCTTGCGTTTCTTTCAGTAGCTTTTCGAGCTCTGGCAACTTGCCGTATTGCAGCTCAGCCACTTTGTTGAAATCGCCTTTGCGAGTGAGCTCTTCAATTTGCTGACGCAGTTGGTCAATTTTCTCACGAACGTTTTGACTACCTTGGGCCTGAGCCTTTTCCGTCTTCCAAATTTCTTCCAAATCAGCGGCTTCTTTTTTCAAGCTGACGATTTCTTCTTCAATCAAGCTCAAACGTTTTTGCGAGGCTTCATCGGTTTCTTTCTTAACGGCTTCGCGCTCAATTTGAAGTTGAATCAATCGCCTGTCCAGCTTGTCAATCACTTCGGGTTTTGAATCAATTTCAATTTTGATTTTGGAGGCAGCCTCGTCAATCAAGTCGATGGCTTTGTCGGGTAAAAACCGATCTGTGATGTAACGATGACTGAGCTCAGCAGCAGCCACAATGGCGGGATCAGTGATGTCAACGCCATGGTGAATTTCGTATTTTTCTTGCAGACCTCGCAAGATGGCAATGGTGGCTTCCACACTGGGTTCACCGACCAAAATCTTTTGGAAGCGACGCTCTAATGCGGCATCTTTTTCAATGTACTTGCGATACTCATCAAGGGTGGTGGCACCCACGCAATGCAACTCACCGCGCGCCAAAGCGGGTTTGAGCATGTTGCCAGCGTCCATTGCGCCTTCAGCCTTGCCAGCACCCACCATGGTGTGCAATTCATCAATGAACACAATGGTCTGGCCTTCATCTTTGGCCAATTCATTGAGCACCGACTTAAGACGCTCTTCAAATTCACCTCGAAATTTAGCACCCGCTAGCAAAGATGCCATGTCCAAGGACAAGACCCTTTTGCCTTTCAGTGAATCGGGAACCTCGCCTGAGACAATGCGCTGAGCCAACCCTTCCACAATGGCGGTCTTACCGACACCTGGCTCGCCGATGAGCACAGGATTGTTTTTGGTTCGACGTTGCAACACCTGAATGGCTCGGCGAATCTCATCGTCCCGGCCAATCACAGGATCGAGCTTTCCCATGCGGGCGCGCTCTGTTAAATCTAAGCAGTATTTTTTGAGAGACTCACGCTGGCCCTCCGCGTCTGCACTGTTCACGTTTTGCCCTCCTCTTACAGCGTCAACGGCTGCTTCTAAACTTTGACGACTCAAACCCGCCGCCTTGACTGTGCGGGTCAATTCAGACTTACCATCGGCCAGGGCCAACAGAAATAGTTCACTGGCGATAAACGAATCACCCCGTTTTATGGATTCTTTTTCGGCAGCTTGCAGCAACTTGACCAATTCGGGGCCAACCTGGACTTGATCTTGCCCTGTGACCTGGGGCAAGCGCTCAACAGCAGCACTGGCGGCTGACATGAGAGCTGTCATATTGACACCAGCCCGCTGAAGCAAGGCCTTGGGGCCATCTTGCTGATGCAACATGGCCAACAAAACGTGTGCAGGGTCGATGTAAGCGTGGTCTTTGGCCAAGGCCAAGCTCTGGGCATCGCCCAGGGCTTCTTGAAACTTCGTGGTCAGTTTGTCCATTCGCATGTGAAACTCCTATTGCCTTTCATCTTGGGCCGATCAGTCTATTTTTCAAGAGCAAGCAGTTTTTCAGCTTTACAAGCCATCTCTGGCCCTAAAATAGCATCATGAACATTCACCAGATGTCAGTCCAATATGACGAACGTCAAGACCGCTTGGCGCTCAGGGTCAGCAACCAAGACAACCAAGAATTCAGGCTTTGGCTCACTCGCGCAATGACACTGCGTTTGTTACCGCATCTTCAAGCCTCGGTGGTTCAACTAGAAGCCCGCGACCCCCAAGTCATGGCCACAGACACTACCGCCCAGCAAATGCTGGCTGAATTGAAGCGTGAAAATTTTCTCGCGCAAGCCGACTTTTCTACCCCATTCGTTTCAGAAAACCTCAACTTGCCCCTTGGCGAAACGCCTATGTTGGTCACCGATGTGCAACTCAACCTGCACAACAGCGGCGGCCTGAACTTGCTGTTTCAAGATAAAAGCGGTGACAGTGCCAGCGGTGCATCGTGTGAATTCAATTTGCAGGCAGCCCTGTTGCATGGCTTGCTTCATCTGATTGAGCAGTCCCTTAAAAAGGCACTGTGGCAGCAGCCCGACTTCTCTCAACGCTCAGAACACGTTGAGTCACCTCATTCTGAGCGCCCCAACTACAGACACTGACACACAGTCAAAACTCAACCCACGTTGCGCGATTGAATACCCCAACGGGCTAATGCAGCGTCGTCACTCACTCTGGCATCCACCCACTTCGCACCTTCTGGTGTGGCTTCTTTTTTCCAGAATGGCGCCTGCGTTTTCAGGTAATCCATGAGAAATTCACAGGCCTTGAAGCTCTCGCCGCGATGCGCAGAAGAGACCGCCACCAACACAATTTGATCAGCAGGTTTTAACTCGCCCACGCGGTGAATGACATGGGCTTGGTAGAAATCAAAACGCTGATGAGCCTCGTCTATCATCGCTTCAATGGCCGATTCGGTCATGCCAGGATAATGCTCTAGCGCCATCGAGATAATTTGGTCTGCCGAATTGCCCGATAGCAGGCGGGTATCGCGCACAGTGCCTACAAAACTGCAGATGGCACCCACCCTTAAATCACTTGCGCGAAGCTGTTCTAAGACTTGGGACACATTGAAGTCTTCGGTTTGAATGACCACGCGTGCGTTCAAGCTTCATCCTCCGGTGACAGGTGGGAAAAAGGCCAGTTCGGCGTTTTCTTGAAGTACGGCATCTTCATCGACCATGACCTGGTTCAAGGCCAAGCGAACAGCACGCTCACGGCCCAAACAAGCGTAGGCATCCCCTCGGCTTAGCAATTCATCGCGCACCTGCCCCGCATTGAGTGCCGTGGTGTGAAGTTCCTCTTGCGACTGACCAATGGACTCGCGCAATGAAGCAAAGTAACGCAAAGTGATCTTCATTGAAGCCACTCAGAGAAAGGATAAAACCAAACCAAGTCGCCAGAATGAATGACATTGGAACCTGGATTGTCAACCACCCCATCACCCCACACGACGGAGGTCAAGACGCCAGAGCTTTGGTTAGGGAAAAGGTCTAAGCCACCCTGTGCATTTCTTTTGACTCGCAAAAATTCTCTGCGTTTGTCTGGCTTGGGCAAATCAAAGTTGGCCTTCAACTGCAGGGGCTCTGCTTGAACTTTGCGAACACCCTGAAGGGCCAAAAGAAACGGTCTAACCAAGAGTTGAAACGTGACAAAGCTTGAAACAGGGTTACCAGGCAATCCCATGAAATGAGCCGAGTGGTCAGAGGCCTGAGATTTGAGGAACCCAAATGCAAATGGTTTTCCAGGCTTCATTGAAATTTGCCACAAATTCAAGCCACCCAAGACTTCCACCGCCGGTTTGACATGATCTTCTTCCCCCACTGAAACGCCGCCGCTGGTCAATACCAAATCGTGGTGCGAAGCTGCATCGCGCAGGACAGCCAAAGTTGACTCAAACTT
Source organism: Comamonadaceae bacterium (assembly GCA_947464665.1). Taxonomy (GTDB): domain Bacteria; phylum Pseudomonadota; class Gammaproteobacteria; order Burkholderiales; family Burkholderiaceae_C; genus Limnohabitans_A. Next base: position 9,739 of record CANHXV010000026.1, on the reverse strand, counting down.
GTCTGGCACGATGCCCAAGTCTGTCACTTCGCAACCCAGCCGAACAAGCAAGGCGCGCAAGAAAAATCGGTTGGAATTGTAAATTGCACCGGGCCGCATGTTCTCGGGCGCCACCGCTCCAGGCATGACCAATTCATCGCCAGTAGAAAACAAAGCCACTCGCGGTTTTCGAGTCACTTCAAGTTGGGCTAAACCAATGCTAGCGGCCAAACCCAAACCTGCAGGATCGAGTCGCGTACCTTTTTGCATCACCACGGAACCTAGGGTCACATCTTCACCACTTCGGCGAATCCATTGCCCTAACGCAGGTGCTGAGTTAACCACAATGACTGGCACATCTGCTTGCGCATTTTCAGTTGAGGCAACTTGCGTATCCTCTTGCATGACCACCGCATTGGCACCGGGTGGAATGGGCGCACCGGTGAAAATGCGCGCAGCTTCACCTGAGTTCAAAGCATGGCCATGCTGGCCCGCAGGAATTCGTTGCGTGACCTTTAAGCTCGCGCCCACATGCGTGACATCTTCAACACGCACTGCGTAGCCATCCATCGAAGAGTTGTCTTGCGGTGGCACTTGCAACCCAGACACTAAATCGTGTGACAAAACACGGCCGTCTGCTTCGAATGTTTTGACCCAATCGGTTTGGGTCAAGACGGAAACATCTTTCAAGACCAAGCTCAAGGCTTCGTCCAAAGACATTAAAGGGGGACGTTTGGCGGCCTTCTCGTCAGTCATAGGTTCAGTCGCAATGCTGGGCGATGTAGGCTTTAACGGCATCGACCGATTTGGGCATAACCAGTACGCGCTTTGGCAAGGCTTCAATGCCTTCAAATTTGGCGGGCCGATCGGGCTCACAGCCTAAAGCCTCGACCAAGGTGGCGGCAAACTTGATGGGCAACGCTGTTTCTAAAACCAACATGGGAACATTGGGCTTTGCCAGAGGTACAGCCACTTTCAAGCCGTCTGCTGTGTGCGTGTCAACCATGATGTGATTGTCCGCATAAATAGTTTGAATGGTATGAAGTCGGTCAGCATGGGTGCTTTTGCCGCTGAGGAAACCAAACTTGGTCTTGGCTTGCGCAAACAGCGGGTCATGCCCTAAATCGAATTGGCCTGTTTGGTTCAATTGATCGTGGAAAAGGTGTTTGACACGAGCTGAATCGCGGTTTAGCAAATCAAACACAAAGCGTTCAAAGTTGCTGGCCTTGGAGATGTCCATGGATGGGCTGGATGTCTCATGGGTATCAGCAGAGCCACGCACCCGGTAAACACCTGTTCTAAAGAACTCATCGAGCACATCGTTTTCGTTAGTGGCCACAATGAGATGCTCAATGGGTAAACCCATCATGCGGGCCACATGGCCTGCACACACATTGCCAAAGTTGCCACTTGGCACACTGAAGCTAACCTTTTGAGTGTCACTTTGCGTGGCTTGAAAATAGCCCGCAAAGTAATAGACAACCTGTGCCAACAATCGTGCCCAGTTGATGGAATTGACTGTCCCAATCTTGTACTTGTGTTTGAATGCCAAATCGTTGCTCACGGCCTTGACAATGTCCTGGCAATCATCGAACACACCTTGTATGGCAATGTTGTGAATGTTGGCATCAAGCAAGCTGAACATCTGCGCTTGCTGAAAAGGACTCATACGCCCCTCAGGGCTGGTCATGAAGACACGCACCCCTTTTTTGCCGCGCATGGCGTACTCGGCGGCACTTCCCGTGTCTCCCGATGTAGCGCCAAAAATATTGAGTTCAGCATTGCGCCGTGTAAGTTCGTACTCAAACAAGTTGCCAAGCAACTGCATGGCCATGTCTTTGAAGGCCAATGTGGGCCCATTGGAAAGGGCTTCCAAGTAAATGCGTGCGCCTGGTACCCCTTTGGTTTGAAGCACCTTTAAGGGCACGATTTCACGGGTTCCAAAAATGGCCTCGGTGTAAGTTTTGTCGCACAAGGCGCGCAAATCGTTGGCAGGAATGTCATCAATGTACAAAGACAATACTTCAAAGGCCAGTGCGGCATACCCCTGTGTATTGTGAATCTGACGCAAACGAGTCAACTCGGCTGCCGATATTTGCGGGTAGGCCTCAGGCAGGTACAAACCGCCATCAGGGGCCAAGCCTTCCAGCAAAATTTCACAAAACCTTTTTCGATCTGCATGACCGCGGGTTGACAAATAACGCATCAGTTCAATTCTTCCTTGCGAATTTTTGTAATGGGCGCCATGACAGTTGGCAATGCTTGCATTTGCGCCAATACTTCGTTCATCTTCCCTTCAACGGTGTCGTGCGTGAGAATAATGACATCGGTTTGGTTTTCACCGGCTTGGCTCACTTGGTCTGCCTCACGCTGCAGCACGGCATCGATGCTGATATTGGCTTCAGCCAACAGACCCGTCAGCTTGGCAAGCACCCCCGCTTCGTCGGCCACACGCAAGCGCAGGTAGTAACTGGTGATCACATCGGACATAGGCAAGATTTTCAAGTTGCTCATGGCGTTGGGTTGGAAGGCCAAATGCGGAACACGACTCAAGGGATCGGCAGTGTGCAAGCGCGTGATGTCTACCAAGTCGGCAATGACTGCACTGGCTGTAGGTTCAGATCCTGCACCTTTGCCATAATAAAGCGTGGTGCCGACCGCATCGCCCTGCACCATCACTGCATTCATAGCCCCTTCTACATTGGCAATGAGTCGCTGCGTAGGCACCAAGCTCGGGTGCACTCGCAGCTCGATGCCAGCATCAGTTCGCTTGGTAATGCCCAGCAATTTAATGCGGTAGCCCAACTGCTCTGCATACCTGATATCGGCAGCCCCTAGCTTGGTAATGCCTTCGATGTAAGCCTTGTCAAACTGAACAGGAATACCAAAGGCCAAAGCACTCATGAGGGTGGCTTTGTGTGCAGCATCCACACCTTCAATGTCAAAGGTGGGATCGGTCTCGGCATAACCCAATCGCTGAGCCTCTTTGAGGACCACATCAAAATCCAAGCCCTTTTCACGCATTTCGGACAGAATGAAATTGGTGGTGCCATTAATGATGCCAGCCACCCATTGAATTCTGTTGGCCGTTAAGCCTTCGCGCAATGCTTTGATGATGGGAATGCCGCCCGCAACCGCAGCTTCAAATGCCACCATCACACCTTTAGCGTGGGCAGCCGCAAAAATTTCGGTGCCATGTACGGCCAACAAAGCCTTGTTGGCAGTGACCACATGCTTGCCAGCCGCAATGGCTTCTAGCACCAGTGCTTTGGCGATGCCGTAGCCGCCAATGAGTTCCACCACAATATCGATGTCGGGGTTGGCAATGATTTGACGCGCATCACTGACCACTTTGACATGGGAGCCACACAGAGCTTGGGCTTTGGCAACATCTAAATCGGCCACCATGCTAATTTCAATGGCACGGCCTGCACGGCGTTTGATTTCCTCTTGATTGCGTTGCAACACATTGAAAGTGCCGCTTCCTACTGTGCCCATGCCCAACAGGCCAACTTGAATCGGTTTCATTATTTTCTCACTTATGCCGCTGTACCAAAACGCTGACGCGCTTTTTCTAAAAACTTGGCCATGCGATAAATCGCCTCGCGCAAATCGTCCAAATGGGGCAAAAACACAATTCGGAAATGATCTGGTGCTGACCAATTAAAGCCTGTACCCTGAACCAACATGACCTTGGTTTCTTGTAAGACTTCAAGGAAGAACTGCTGATCGTCCTTGATGGGGTAAATTTTGGGGTCCAACTTTGGAAACATGTAAAGCGCAGCTTGAGGTTTCACACAAGACACGCCGGGAATGGCGTTAATGAGTTCGTATGCCAAATCGCGCTGCTTGCGCAAACGGCCACCTTCATTGACCAACTCATTGATGCTTTGATGGCCACCTAAAGCGGTTTGAATGGCCCACTGACCAGGTACGTTGGCACAAAGGCGCATGTTGGACAGCATGTTCAAGCCTTCAATGTAATCTTGTGCAGGTCGTTTGTCGCCCGTGACAATCATCCAGCCCGCGCGATAACCACATGACCGATAACTCTTGGACAATGAATTGAAAGTGAGTGTCAGTACATCTTGACTCAAGCTGGCAATGGGTGTGTGCTTCAAGCCATCGTACAAAACTTTGTCGTAGACCTCATCGGCAAAAATCACCAAACCATGTGCTCTGGCGATTTCAACAATGCCCTTGAGAATCTCATCTGAATACAAGGCCCCCGTGGGATTATTCGGATTGATGACCACAATGCCCTTGGTCTTTGGCGTGATTTTGGCGCGAATGTCCTCTAAATTAGGCGTCCATCCTTTGTCTTCATCGCACACATAATGAACAGGTGTACCACCTGACAAACTGGCAGCCGCCGTCCACAAGGGATAGTCGGGCGCTGGCAACAACAGTTCGTCACCATTGTCTAACAAGGCATTGGTGGCCATCACGATCAATTCGCTAGCACCATTGCCCAAGTAAATGTCATCCAAGCCAACACCCTTGATGCCCTGCTTTTGTGTCTCGTGCATGACGGCCTTGCGAGCACCAAAAATACCTTTGCTGTCCGAATAACCTGCAGAATTGGGCAGGTTGCGAATCATGTCCTGTTGAATTTCCTCTGGCGCATCAAAACCAAACACGGCCAAATTGCCAATGTTCAACTTGATGATTTTGTGCCCCTCCTCCTCCATCTGTCTGGCGCGGTCCATGATGGGTCCGCGAATGTCATAACAAACGTTGGCAAGCTTGGCTGATTTATGGATAGTTTTCAAAATCCCTCCGAGGGGTGTTGTCGCTTGGGAAAACCTATAATTTGACCACAGAACTGGCCTTTTTTAAGAAACTTCCAAGCATGAAACTTCATCCTGATGCCAGCAACGGCTTCTCAATCCAAAGCTACAGCGAAGAAGGCGTGGTTGTGAACGGGAAATGCCAGATCGGGCCCTTGCTTTTGTGTTCGGTCCAAGGACCTCAAAAGTGGTCTGTCGAAAGCTTTGAATCTCTAACCCAGGCCGCCTTCGACGAACTTCTACCTTTCAACCCTGAGTTGGTCTTATTTGGCAGTGGGAAGCGCATTCTATTTCCCGCGCCCAAGCTGCTGCAGGGGCTCATCCAGCAAAGAATAGGGGTGGAGACCATGGACAACGGCGCTGCTTGCCGCACTTTCAATGTCTTGGCAGGCGAGGGCAGGCATGTGGTTCTGGCTTTGATCCCCGCAATTTCACGCTAAATGAACTGTTTTCAGGTCATTCAAAAAACTTACAGGGTTTCGGTTTAAAATACCCGATTGCCGCCGCAGTGATGCCCCTTCAAGGGCACATTGGTCATGCGGTTCATTTCTGTCACGCGAGATTAGTTCTATGGCGATCGTTGTTAACAAACCCCTCCCTGAATTTGAAGCAAACGCAACGGGCGGACTCAAGGTTTCAAACACATCTCACAATGGCAAAATCATGATTTTGTACTTCTACCCGAAGGACAATACGCCTGGTTGCACCACTGAGGCCATGCAATTCCGCGATAAATTCAAAGACTTTGCCAAGGCTGGTGCTACAGTTTTTGGTGTATCTCGAGACAATATGAAGTCACACGACGACTTTAAAACAAAACTTGAACTCCCCTTTGAATTGATTGCAGACACCGAAGAAAAAATGTGTCACATGTTTGGTGTCGTTAAAAACAAAATCATGTACGGAAAAAAAGTCAAAGGCATTGAGCGAAGCACTTTCCTGATCGGCCCAGATGGACTGGTCAAAGAAGAATGGCGCGGCCTCAAGGTACCCGGACACGTTGAAGACGTTTTGAAAGCCGTCAAAGCACTCAAAAAAGCCGCATAATGGCATCATCATGCCGCTGAAAAACAGCCCCATTTGTCATTACCCTAGCAAAGCCGCCTCGGCCTCAAGGCGGCTTTTTCTTTGCGTCAACACTTTCTACATTTCTACTGAGGCCTTGATTTATGCCACTGCCACCCGCACCGACACAGCGCGCTTCCTTGCTCGCTACAAAAAATATTGTTAAATTTGAGAAGGTATCAGCACCCCCCCTTCCTCTGAGCAGTGAACTGGCATCTGCCAAAAAACCTTCAGTCAAAAAGCCGGCGGAAGACCGCCCTTTGAACTTGGCCCCAACTTCCTACTCCGCGCTTGCTCCTGCAAGTCCAGAGCACGGCCAACGCGCACCAATGCCTGTGGCTTCCAAAAAACCAAAGGTCGCCAAAAAGAACAGTGGCCCCACGAAATTGTTTGTGCTGGACACCAATGTGCTCATGCACGATCCCATGTGCCTGTTCTTATTTGAAGAACACGATATCTACCTGCCCATGATTGTTCTGGAAGAACTGGACAGCCATAAGAAAGGCATGACCGAAGTAGCCCGAAACGCCAGACAAACCAGCCGATCCCTTGATGCATTGGCCGCTACACCTGGCTCTGACATGAAACAAGGACTCCCTTTAGGCGGCACCGGTCATGTCGAAGCCCAAGGCAAGCTTTTCTTTCAGACCCAAATCATGGACGTGACATTGCCCATGAGCTTGCCTCAAGGCAAAGCAGACAACCAAATTTTGGGTGTGGTCCAAGCTCTGGTGAATTTGCACGCCCCCAGAGAAGTGGTGCTGGTGTCAAAAGACATCAATATGCGCGTCAAAGCCAGAGCCTTGGGACTGGCGGCAGAGGACTATCAAAACGACAAGGTCTTAGAAGATGGTGACCTGATGTATTCGGGCGCCTTGGCATTGCCCGCCGATTTTTGGAACCGGCATGGCAAGGCCATTGAAAGCTGGCAACATGGAAGCCACACTTTTTACCGCGTCAGTGGCCCCCTCGTCCCAAGCTTGCTGATCAACCAATTTGTTTACTTGGAAGCGCCTGGAGAACCCAGCTTGTATGCCCGCGTGACCGAAATTCGTGGCAAAACCGCAGTCTTGAAAACCCTCAAAGATTTTGGCCATGCCAAAAATGCAGTGTGGGGCGTGATCACCCGCAACCGTGAACAAAACTTTGCCATGAACATGCTCACCGACCCAGAAATTGACTTTGTCACTTTGGCTGGAACGGCAGGCACTGGCAAAACACTCATGGCTTTGGCTGCGGGCCTGACTCAAGTGTTAGACGACCGACGCTATACAGAAATCATCATGACCCGCGCTACCGTGAGTGTGGGAGAGGACATTGGCTTCTTGCCCGGAACCGAAGAAGAAAAGATGGGCCCATGGATGGGTGCCTTAGACGACAACTTGGAGTTTTTGGCCAAAGGCGATGGCGGCAATGCCGGTGAATGGGGCCGTGCAGCCACCACAGAACTGATTCGAAGCCGCATCAAAATCAAAAGCATGAACTTCATGCGAGGCCGAACCTTCATGAACAAGTATGTGATCATCGACGAGGCGCAAAACTTGACGCCCAAGCAGATGAAAACCTTGATCACAAGGGCAGGTCCTGGCACCAAAATCATTTGCATGGGTAACTTGGCTCAAATTGACACGCCCTACCTCACAGAAGGTTCGTCAGGCTTAACCTACGCCGTTGATCGTTTCAAAGGCTGGGCACATGGTGGCCACATCACGCTGGCACGTGGTGAACGTTCAAGGTTGGCCGACTTTGCCAGCGAAGTTCTTTAACACTTGCGACCCGGTGGTTTAGTAATCACCACTGCCGCCGCCTGAGGCCAAGCTTTCAAAACGAGTTAACGGCTTCAAGAAAGTTAAGCGAACGGCGCCAGTGGGGCCGTTTCGTTGCTTCCCAATGATGATCTCTGCCACACCTGGGTCTTTAGAGTCTTTGTTGTAATAATCATCTCGGTAAATAAACATGATTATGTCGGCGTCTTGCTCAATGGCGCCCGACTCTCGCAGGTCACTCATCATGGGCCGCTTGTCGGTTCTTTGCTCTACTCCGCGGTTGAGCTGCGACAAAGCAATCACAGGACACTGAAGCTCTTTGGCCAGCATCTTAAGGCCCCTGGAAATTTCACCCAATTCAGTGGCACGGTTTTCACCATCGCCTCCGGATGAGCCGGACATGAGCTGCAAATAATCAACCACAATCAAGCCCAACTTGCCACATCTGCGCGCTAAGCGACGCGCATTGGCACGCAGCTCGCTGCTTGTGAGCCCAGCTGTTTCATCAATGTGCAGGGAAACTGTTCTAAGTCGCTCGATGGCATCTGTAAGTCGTGGCCATTCCTCATCGGTTAGTTTGCCCGTGCGCAAGTGCCCTTGATCGATTCGACCAATGGAACCCACCACACGCACCGCCAGTTGAGCAGCACCCATCTCCATCGAAAAAACCGCCACCGGCAAGCCTTCATTCAAGGCAACGTGCTCGGCTATGTTGATGGCAAATGCGGTTTTACCCATGGATGGGCGTGCAGCCAACACCACCAAATCGCCTGCCTGCAAACCTGAGGTCATGCGGTCTAGATCGTAAAAACCAGTGGGCACCCCCGTGATGTCGTTCGGGTTATCGGCCATCTCTTGGACGCGGTCCATAAGGTTCACTACCAGGGTGTCCATAGATTGGAAGCCCTGCTTCATGCGAGAGCCTTCTTCACCGATGTTGAAAATCTTTTGCTCGGCTTCGTCTAGGATTCTCTCTATAGGACGGCCTTGGGGGTTAAAGGCATTGGTGGCAATTTCATCGCTGGCCGTCACCAATTTGCGCAGGATGGAACGCTCGCGAACGATTTCAGCATAGCGCCTGATATTGCTGGCACTCGGCACATATTGCGCCAAGGAATTGAGATAGCCTAAGCCACCCATGCCTTCAGCTTTACCTTGGTTTTGTAACTGCTCGTAAACCGTGATGACATCGGCAGGCTTGGTGCCGTTGATCAAAGTGGAGATGGCCGCAAAAATTAACTTGTGCTCATGTCGATAGAAGTCGTTGTCAGTCAGCAAGTCACCCATTCGATCCCAAGCTGTGTTGTCTAACAACAAACCACCCAGCACACTAGACTCAGCCTCGATGGAGTGAGGGGGCACACGCAGCTGTGCAATTTGCTGATCTTGGGTGACTGCGCCGAAACCGAGTTCGGATTCAGAGTGGGACTGAGGAGAAAAAAGTGCGGACATGGACGTTCTAATTTGAATCCTCGATCTTACGCACTGATCGGTCTTTGGTCATGGGACAAGCCTGTGGATAAGTCGTTGGTAAGTACAGAAAGTCTTGTGAATAAACTGAATTAACAGACGGCCATAAAAAAAGCCGCCGGTCTTTCGACAGGCGGCTTTTGTAAGTGCTTAAAGATTATGCTGTTTCGCCGTAAACAGAAACAGTGACATCGACCACCACATCTGTGTGCAAAGCCACAGCAACAGTGGACTCGCTCACATTTTTAATGGGACCATTGGGCATGCGAATTTGGGCTTTGGCCAAGCCATAACCGGCTTTGTTCAACTCTTCAGCAATGTCGTGGTTAGTGACCGAACCAAACAAACGACCGTCAACGCCAGCCTTTTGTGTGATTTTGACCACGGCACCAGCAAGTTTTTCGCCTTGTGCTTGAGCTGCAGCCAATTTGGCGGCAGCTGCCTTTTCGAGTTCGACGCGGCGCGCTTCGAATTCAGCTTTGTTGGCTTCAGTGGCGCGACGCGCACGACCGCTGGGAATGAGGAAGTTGCGAGCGTAACCGTCTTTGACTTTGACGATTTCACCCAAATTGCCAAGGTTCACAACCTTATCGAGCAGAATAATTTGCATGGTTGTTCTCCTTAAACTTTGTGCTGGTCGCTGTAAGGCAACATGGCCAAGAAGCGAGC
>CANHXV010000025.1 GCA_947464665.1 Comamonadaceae bacterium | reverse complement strand
TTTAGAACTTTATGGGCACTTCATTTCCAAATCAATCGACACCCCAGAAAAATTTGAAGCTAAGCGCCATGAATTGGCCACGCATGTGTGGACAAGAATGCAAGAGACAGATTCTATTGAATGTCGAAATTGCCACAACGAATCCAAGATGAGCAAAGAGCTTCAAACGCCCAAAGCACAAGTTCGTCATGCCAAAGGCAAGGCAGACAACTTAACGTGCATTGATTGCCACTTTGGCATTGCGCATCAAGAACCCAAAGGCCCCGGGCCGCGAGAGTTAGCCTTGCTCAAGGCTAAATAGTTTCGACATCCAATCATTCTCAATTAAGGACTCATGATGCACATAAAAACCACTCTTACTGTTTCTGGCTTGACATTGGTATTGCTGCTTGGTGCAGGCGTGGCCAACGCACAAACCTATCGCTCTCATGTTCAACCCCTTATCAAGGCGCAGTGCGCCGAGTGCCATGGGGCCGATGCGCCCACCTTGGCAGAATTTAAATTGGACGAAGAAAAATACAAAAAAGAAAAACTAGGCCCCCGCACAGACACTTATGAGAATTTGCTGCAAATTATGGTGTATCCAGATTCAGGCGCATTCATGAGACGTGTCGATGACGGTACAAGCACCTCTGACAAGAAGCCCGGTAACATGTACAAGCACTTGGGCGCCACCGATACGGAACGACAAACCAATCTTAGGATGCTAAAAAATTGGGTGGGTGAAGGTGCTTGGAATTTAAATCGATGGGGTGCACGTGGCGATGTGCCAGGCATTACCAAAGAGCAAATGGACAAAGTCCAAGCGAAATACTGAAGCTTGTTAAAAGAGTTTTACTTTTTACTGGCTGCAGCAAAGTCACCTGCGTAAATGTTCAGAAATTTGGTGGGGTCTAAAGTCTTGCGAATGGCAGCGTTGACTTGATCTAAAGTGGCAGCTTCAATTTGAGCGTCCACTTTTTCAACAAAGGCCAGCGTTCGGTTGGCTGCAGTTTGCGCCACATGGCCAGCCGCTAAGGCTCGGTCTTGAGCGCGGCTTATTTTTCGCTCCTCTTGCCAGCCTTTTTTGGCATCCGTGAGCTCCTCGGCGCTAATACCGTCTTTGACAAACTTAGCCAATTCTTCTTGTACACCCGTTTTTAATTTGGCCAGATTTTGCGGTGCATAAATGGCATACAACACCCACATGCCAGAGGGTTCAAAGGAGCTGGCGCTAAGTTGGCTGCCAGCACCATAGCTCAAGCCATCTTTTTGACGCAAACGGTCCATCAGGCGAGATTTGACGCCGCCGCCCAATACGCGGTTGGCTAACTGCAAGGGCACATAGTCTGGCTGAGTATCTTGCAGTGACAAAGGCAAGCCGGCCAAAAAGAAAGCATTGGCCTTGTCGGGTGCTTCCAATTGAGAGGCGCCTGGCTTGGCTACTTTGCGTTCAGCCTTCAAGCGTGTGTAGGCTTTAGGGCTTTTCCAGTCACCAAAGAGTTGCGTGATTTGCGTCTTGACTGCGTCGCTGTCAAAGTCGCCTACCAAGGCGAACTCGCTGTGGCTGGCGCCGTAATAACTGCTGTGAAACTGTTTGACTTGTTCAAGCTTGGCTGCTTTGAGCGCTGCAATGGATTCATCCAAACTACGGGCAGCTCGAATGTCGCCTTTTTTGTATACGTCCAGGGCCAGCGCCATGGCTTGCGAGCCCATGGCATTGGGTTCGTTGCGTTGGCTTTCAAGGCCAGCAGTACTTTCTTGTACCAACAAGTCAAATTCTTTGGCAGCCAAGCTGGGTTTGCGCAAAATGTCTCGAACCAAGTTGAGAACTTCAGGCAAGTTTTTTCTCAGTGAATCAAATCGAACTGTAACGGTTTGTCCGCCACCACTGACTTCAATTTGAGTTTTGAGTTCGTCCAATTTGGTTGAAATTTCAGCGCGTTGTAAATTCCCCGCACCTCGCATCAGCAAGCTGGCTGTGAGGTTGGACGCGGTGGCTTGGTTAAACAGACTAGCTTCATCGCCAAAGCGTAAAGTCAAGACGCCGCTGACAGTTTCACCGCGTGTTTTCTTAGGTGTCAAGATCAGCTTCATACCGCTGGTCAAAGCCAATCGTTGTGTGCGCTTTTCGATGTTAGCGGGACTGATGTCAAACACTTCGCCTTCACTGGCGGCAGCCTTGCCTTTGTAGTCGGCCACCAGTTTGGTGACGTCTACTGCTTCGGGCAGTTTGCTGCGGTCAGGTGTGGCAGTGGGAATGAATTGACCCAAAGTGCGATTGCTTTCTTTGAAGTAATTGGCTGCTACAGATTGCAGGTCGGTCAATTTGAGATTTTCAATGCGATCGCGTTGCAAAAAGAACAAGCGCCAGTCGCCATTGGCAATGGATTCCGACAGTTGCACCGCCAGTTTTTGCGGGTCGTTGATGGTCTTGTCGATGTCGCTTAAGAGGCTGGCCTTGGCACGTTTGAGTTCTTCCTCGGTCACTGGCTTCTTTTGCAAGCCTTCCAGTTCTTCCAGCAAAACTTTGCGTGCTTCTGTCAGGTTTTGGGTTTTGCTCAGTTCTGCCATGAACACCACATAGCCTCGCTCGGCCAACTCAAAATTCCAAGGGCTGACATTGACGGCCAATTTTTTCTCGACCATATTTTTGTGCAGTCTGCCGTTGGGCGTTCCGCCCAAGACTTCACTCAAAGCAGCCATGGCAGCTGAGTCGACATGGCTGCCCGCAGCTGTGTGATACAGCACCGCAGACAACTGAACGTCGCCAGTACGTCTGACAGTCACTTCGCGTGTGCCATCTTGTGCGGGGTCTTGTGTGTAGGTGGGTTCTAGCACACGACCAGGTTTGGGAATGGCGCCAAACACCTTTTGTACCAGCGCAAGGGTGCTGCCAGCCTCAAACTTGCCTGCCACGAGCAAGACAGCATTGTCGGGCTGGTAGTACTTGCGGTAAAAATTTTGTAGGTTTTCAATCTTGACGTTTTCAACATCGGTGCGCGCGCCAATGGTGCTCTTTCCGTAATTGTGCCAATCAAACGCAGTGGAGGCCATTCGCTGCCAAAGCATCATGTGCGGGTTGTTTTCGCCGCTTTCCATTTCATTGCGAACCACTGAAAACTCGGTGTCTAAATCTTTACGCGCAATGAGGCTGTTGACCATGCGATCGGCCTCCATCTCCAGCGCCCACTTCAGGTTGTCAGGATTGGCCGGAAAGGTTTCGTAGTAATTGGTGCGATCGTAGAAGGTGGTGCCATTGAAATCCATCCCACGCTTGCCCAACTCTTCAAATATATTGCCACGTGACTTTGTGCCTTTGAACACCATGTGCTCTAGCAAATGCGCCATGCCGGTCTCGCCATAATTTTCGTGGCGACTGCCCACCAAATAAGTGATGTTCACCGTCGTGGTGGGCTTGGACGCATCGGGCGCCAACAACACTCGCAAACCATTGCTCAGGCGGTATTCAGTAATGCCTTCAACTTCAGCGACTGCTTTTATAGTAGGCGCAGTGCTTTGCGTCCATCCAGAAAAAGGAAGCACGCAAAAGGCTGAAATGAGGGCAATTTGAATCCAAGGGAAACTGGAGTTTGAACGCATGACAGGGCACTTCTTTGTAAGAGCGAAAAAGAAACTTTATACACCTGCTTTAGAATACAGCCTGAATACCTGCGTGCCGGCGGGTGTTTATTTGTTCAACCGGCGCCATGTAGAGGACTACCATGTACAAAAACCTCGCAGCCGCTGTCGCGGCCGCCTGCTTTTTTTCGCCCATTTCATCCCTTGCCTCTGAGCCTTCTCAGGCGGCTTTAAAAAGCCCTGTCAAAGCCGCTTTTGTGTATGTCACGCCAGTGTTCGAAGCGGGCTGGACCCATCAGCACGACCAGGGCCGACAAGCTCTTGAAAAAGCCTTGGGCGCCACCGTCAAAACCACCGTTGTAGAAAACGTGTCTGAAGGCGCTGACTCAGAGCGTGTGGTTCGAGATTTAGCACGACAGGGTCACGATGTAATTTTCACCACCAGTTTTGGTTATATGGAGCCCACTCTCAAGGTGGCCAAAGAGTTTCCCCATGTAAAGTTTGAATCGATCACGGGCTACAAAACCGATGTGAATGTGTCAGTGGCCAATGCCCGCTATTACGAGGGTCGCTATTTGGCGGGTGTTGCTGCAGGGCGCATGACGCAATCGAATGTGGCGGGTTATGTGGCGGGCTTTCCCATACCTGAAGTCTTACAAGGCTTGAATGCCTTTACCTTGGGCATGCGCTCAGTGAACCCCAGAGCCCAAGTGAAAGTGATTTGGTTGAATACTTGGTTTGATCCGACCAAGGAGCGTGACGCCGCATTTGCTTTGTTCAATCAGTCGGTGGATGTGATCACCTTTCACACGGCCTCTAATGCTGTAATGGTCGCAGCGCAAGAACGCGGCAAGATGGCTATTGCCTATCACTCAGACATGCGCAAAGTAGCGCCTGACGCACAGTTGATGGCGGTCACCCATGAGTGGGGTGCCTACTACACTCAGCGCGTGAACGACGTGCAAAAAGGCCAGTGGCGCTCTGGCAATGTTTGGTCAGGTTTGAAAGAGGGCATGATTCGCGTTGGCGATTTTGGCCCTAAGTTGCCCGCCAAAGTGCGCGACGAAATTGTGAAAGTTCAGCAAGACATCGTGCTGGGTAAACGTCATCCCTTTCAAGGCCCTATAGCCGACACCGAAGGCAAATCCATTGTGGCATTGGGCCAGACGCTGAGCGATGTTCAAATCTTGAATATGAACTACGGTGTGTCGGGTGTGATAGGCAAGATCAAGCCCTGATAAAGCTTTGAAGTTTTGCGGTGGTAAGTTGGTGTTAAAGCAAAGCACATTGGGGGTCGAGCCAATCATGCCAATGGGGGTGAAATCCTTTTCTGCGTCGCAGGGTAGTTTGCGTGTGGTGGGCACTTTACAATGTTGGCTTGCATTAAAGAATGTTGGAAAGATAAAGAGATGACGATTAAAAGCGACAAATGGATCCGCCGAATGGCGCAAGAGCACGGCATGATCGAGCCTTTCGAGCCGGGGCAAGTGCGTCAAAATGCCGCCGGCCAGAAAATTGTGAGCTATGGCACCAGCAGTTATGGCTACGACATTCGATGCGCGCCTGAATTCAAGGTGTTCACCAACATTTACAGCACCGTGGTCGACCCCAAGAATTTCGATGAAAAAAGCTTTGTCGACATCCATTCCGACGTTTGCGTCATTCCTCCTAATAGCTTTGCTTTGGCACGCACCCTGGAATATTTCCGTATTCCCCGCAATGTGCTCACCATTTGCCTGGGTAAAAGCACTTATGCCCGATGCGGGATTATTGTGAACGTCACACCCTTCGAGCCCGAATGGGAAGGCTATGTGACCCTCGAATTTAGCAATACCACCCCCTTGCCAGCCAAGATTTACGCAGGGGAGGGCTGTGCCCAGGTCTTGTTCTTTGAAAGCGACGAAGTCTGCGAGACCAGCTACAAGGATCGGGGCGGAAAATACCAAGGTCAGGTGGGTGTCACATTGCCCAAGACTTAAAGTGCGACAATAGCGGGTTAATGACCGCCTCTTTTTCAAATTTATCGCTGGCTGAACCGCTGGCACGTGCCGTAGCCGAAATGGGCTACGAATCCATGACCCCCATTCAAGCCCAGGCCATCCCTGTGGTTTTGACGGGAAAAGACGTTATGGGCGCAGCGCAAACGGGTACTGGTAAAACCGCTGCTTTTTCTTTGCCGTTGCTCCAACGCCTTTTGAAGCATGAAAACACGTCTACATCGCCAGCACGTCACCCTGTGCGCGCCTTGGTTTTGTTGCCCACGCGCGAGTTGGCCGACCAAGTGGCTCAGCAAATCAAGCTTTACGCCAAGTACACCCAAATGCGCAGCGCGGTTGTTTTTGGTGGCATGGACATGAAGCCTCAAACACTTGAACTCAAACGCGGCGTTGAAATTCTGGTGGCTACTCCGGGTCGCTTGCTAGATCACATTGAAGCCAAAAACGCGGTGCTGAACCAAGTCGAATATGTGGTCCTAGACGAAGCCGATCGCATGCTTGACATTGGCTTCTTGCCAGACTTACAGCGCATTTTGAGTTTCTTGCCCAAGCAGCGCACCACACTTTTGTTCTCAGCCACTTTCTCGCCTGAAATCAAGCGCTTGGCGGGCAGCTATTTGCAAGATCCGATCACCATCGAAGTAGCGCGTCCCAACGAAACTGCCTCCACTGTGGAGCAACGTTTTTACAGTGCCCAAGATGATGACAAACGCAGGGTTGTAAAAGCCGTGTTAAACGAGCGTGGCATCAAGCAAGCTTTCATCTTTGTGAACAGCAAACTGGGTTGTGGTCGTTTGGCGCGCTCTCTAGAACGCGAGGGAATGGTCACTGCTGCATTGCATGGTGACAAGACGCAAGACGAACGCCTCAAAGCCCTTGAAGCTTTCAAAAAAGGTGAAGTCGATTTGCTCGTGTGCACGGATGTGGCTGCCCGCGGTCTCGACATCAAGGATGTGCCGGCAGTATTTAATTTTGATGTGCCCTTCAATGCTGAAGATTATGTGCACCGCATTGGTCGCACAGGCCGAGCTGGCGCCTCCGGCCTGGCTGTCACTTTGGTCTCACCCTCTGACATGCGTTTGGTAGCCGATATTGAAAAGCTCATCAAAACCAAACTTCAAGTGGAAAACTACCCCTTGCAAGAAGAACGCTCGAGTGGCTATTCAGGCGAAGGCGGCCGAGAAGACAGGCGAGACGATCACCGAGAAGACAGAAGGCCTGAACGTGGATTTGAGCGGCGCCGTGAAGAAGAGGCCCCTCGTGACCGGCGCAGCAGTTTCAGGCCCGCCCAAGCTTCAAGAGATCCTTTCTTTGAGAAACCCTACGAGGCCCCCAGTATGGAGCGAGCCGCAGCGGCTTCATGGGAGGCGTCGCCCAAAACGACCGGTTCTCGTCCAGGTATTTCTGCCAACATCAAGCCCAAACGCAAGCTTGCGGCTTTGTTCAAGTCTGGCGAGTAAGGCAAAGCACTGGCGTGCTAAGCAACACGTCAATTTTTCGGTTGAGCTAAGACACGCACAAAAATGAATTCCCCTGTCAAAATAGAGGAATGAAAATCAAGACACTCGCCGTTTTGTCACTCCTGTCGCCATGGAGTTTGGCGCAGACGGCGCCACCTGCCAGTGCACCTGTTCAAGACATGGGCCGCGTCGAGATCAAAAGCAACCGCGACAACACCATGGAAGAGCGCCGGCAGTCCACGGCAGCCAAAATAGTGATTGGCCGGGAAGAGCTCGACAAACAAGGTGACGCCACCTTGGGAGAAGTTTTGAAACGCTTGCCCGGCGTCACCATTCAAGGTGCACCTGGTCGCGGTGGCGCCATTCGCATGCGAGGTTTGGGGGGTGGCTACACCCAGATCCTGTTGGACGGACAACGCGTTCCACCTGGTTTCTCCATAGAGTCCTTGACGCCCGAGATGGTGGAGAAAGTGGAAATAATGCGTGCGCCGACTGCTGAGACAGGCGCTAGGGCCATTGCTGGCACCATCAACATCATTTTGCGCGAAGGTCAGCGAGCCAACCCAGACGATTTAAAAGTCGGTACTTCCTTTGAAAACGGACACCGATCAGAAAGTTTGAACTGGGTACGCAATCTCAAGTCTGAGCCACTAAACGGAACCCTCACTGTCTCTGCCATGAACTCTTGGCGCCCTGAGGACATTACCACTCTGACCGATTCTGATGTTGATGCAGAGGGCCGGATTCCTGCATGGTCTTCAAAGCGAGAGCGTCACACTTTGAGCCCAGGACAACGCCAAGGTATGAACGCCAATGCCAGACTCATGTGGCGCGGTGAACAAGGCAAAGCGCTAATCTTGATGCCCTTCATGGTGTATTCGGAGTTCAGCAGTTTGGGGTATGTGAATCTCACTGAAAACAAGTTTATCAATGGAATTCAGCAGCCTTTTGCCTCAGATTCGGCCAATACCAAAAACAACAGCCGCTTTGTGATGACGCGATTGAATGGGCAGTGGAACCAGCGCTTTTCAGCCGATGACAGATTTGAATTTAAGTTTGGCCTTGGTGAGTCGCACCACAAGTACCGATTTAGCCAAGTAGCCCAAGGGACAACTGGTTTGCTTAACACCTTGGAAGAGTTACAAAGTTTCAAAGATTTGTCGCAATCTTGGATCGGCAAACTCACGCACGTTTCTACCAATGGTCACCAGTATGTCAGTGGCTTTGAATTGGAGGGAGTGAGAAGAACAGAAGAGGCCACTGGCGAGGTCGCGGATGAGGTTGGCAACATGCGGGCACGCACGCAGCGCTGGGCTTTATACACACAAGACGAATGGACGATCAACCCCAACTGGAGTGCGCATGCGGGCATTCGTTATGAAAGCATTCTCACCGAAGGTAGCAACGAAGAAGGCGAGAAGCGCAATAAGAGTGGTGTGCTGACGCCTCTGCTGCATGCTGTTTGGAAGCCCATTCCGCAAAGCCGTGATCAAGTTCGCATGAGCCTCACGCGCAGTTACAAAACGCCCACCTTGTTCAATCTGGTTGCCAGAACGGCTTTGTCCCGCGAAGCCAATAGTCCAACACGACCTGATCGCATGGGCAATCCTGGCTTGAAACCTGAATTGGCAACCGGCATTGATATTGCTGTCGAGCGATATTTGGCAGAGGGGGGCGTCTTGAGCGCCAATTTGTTCAGACGCAACATCAGCGATTTAATTCGCTATGTCACCAGTGAGCGTTATGACACGGTTTGGGCACCAGGTCAGAGGCGCTTCGTTACCAGTCCTCAAAACGTGGGGGATGCCATCACGCAGGGTCTTGAGTTGGAAGCTAAGTTCAGGTTAAACCAAGTCTGGGCAGATGCACTGGCGGTCGATGTTCGAAGTAACTTGAGTTTGTTTGGTTCTAAAGTGTTGGATGTGATGGGCCCTTCCAATCGTTTGGACCAACAACCTAGCATGACGGCTAACTTTGGGGCTGACTACCGCATCCGTGCTATACCCCTGACGCTTGGCGGCAATGTCAATATCAATCCCGACTACACCACCCGTCGAACAGAACAGCAATGGGCATACCAGGGCTCCAAGCGGGTCGTTGATGTGTATGGTCTTTGGAGGTTTTCACCCGCCATGGCTTTGCGAATGACCATCAGCAATCTCACACCGCGTGATTACCTCACGGGCACAACCTACATCGGCAATGGTTTCTCCGAAACGGCCAACACCAACACACGCAATTGGCAAAATGTTCAGCTGCGATTGGAAATGAAAATATAAAGGACGATGTTCATGAATACTCAAAACTCCGCTTGGTTCGACAGCATGTACAACAACCGGACATTGGTGCCAGACCATGCCAAACATTTTGCTCATTGGGCTCAAACATCTGCAGATGCGCGTGCCTCCTTGAAATGCACGCTCGACATTGCCTATGGTGATGGCCCCAATGAAAGCTTGGACATCTTTCCAGCCAGCAAGCCCAATGCGCCTGTGGTGGTTTTTATTCATGGCGGCTATTGGCGCAGCCTTGACAAGGCAGATCACTCTTTTGTAGCGTCACCCTTGCATGACATGGGCGCTTGTGTGGTGGTGGTGAACTATGCTTTGTGTCCTGGCACAGCAGAATTGCCTGTGACCATACCGTACATCGCGCATCAGATGGTCAAGGCCATGGCGTGGACTTGGCACAACATTGCGCACTATGGCGGTAACCCGAAGAATGTGACTGTGGCTGGACATTCAGCCGGTGGACATCTGGCCGCGATGCTGTTGGCTTGCGATTGGCACAGTGTCGATACCAGCTTGCCTGCACACTGGATACAAAAGGCGCTGTCCATTTCTGGTTTGTACGATCTCACGCCGTTGCGAAAAACCCCGTTTCTGCAAGATTCTTTGAAGCTCACAGCCAAGCACGCTCGCATGGCCAGCCCAGCATTGTGGCCCCGACCCAAAAAAGGAGTTTTGTACACTGTGGCAGGTGCTGATGAAAGTCCAGAATTTTTGCGCCACAACCGTTTGATTCATCAAACATGGGGCCCGCGAACGGTTCCTGTTTGTGAAGAATTGGCAGGGCTCAATCACTTCAGCATCGTGACCGATCTCACCAAAAAAGGCACTCGATTGAGTGCCTTGATGAAAGCCTTGTTAGACCTTTGATTTGCGGCGCTGCCATATCGACCAAATGGGTGGCAGCAGCAAGCAGACGGCAACAATGCTGAGCAGTGTCAAAGACATAGGTCGATCCCAGAAGACACGCCAGTGACCTTCACCAATGGACAGCGCGTTGCGCATTTGAGCTTCTGCCAATGGCCCTAAGATCATGCCCACAATGACCGGTGCTACGGGAAAATCGTAGCGACGCATGAGCGTTCCTAGAAGGCCAAAACCATACATGATGAACAAGTCGAAGCTGCTTTGGCGCATGCCATACACACCGACCGTGGCAAAAATCAAAATGCCTGCATAAAGTTGAGGTTTTGGAATTTGCAGCAGTTTGACCCACAAACCCACCAGCGGCAAATTGAGCACCAGTAACATCACATTGCCAATGTAGAGTGATGCAATCAAGGCCCACACCAAAGTGGAAGAGTTTTGGAACAACTGTGGACCTGCCTGAATGCCGTAGTTTTGCAGTGCCGATAACAAAATGGCAGCTGTCACAGAAGTTGGAATGCCAAGCGTTAACAAAGGTACCAAAGTGGCAGTGACGGCCGCGTTGTTGGCTGCTTCAGGGCCAGCTACGCCCTCAATGGCACCCGTTGTGCCAAACTCTTCTTGGTGCTTGGAGAGCTTTTTCTCGGTGGCATAACTTAAAAAAGTTGGAATCTCTGAGCCACCAGCAGGAATGGTGCCAAAGGGAAAACCAATGGCTGTGCCGCGGAGCCATGCGGGCCAAGATCTGCGCCACTCTAAAGGCGTCATTTGGGCCTTGGTGAGGCGATTCATGTCGGCGCTGCTTTTACCTTCGTAAAGCGCGTTGTACATGACTTCGGAGACTGCAAACAGACCCACCGCAATAAGCACTGTTTCAATGCCGTCCATGAACTCGGGAATATTGCCTGTGTAACGAACTTGACCTGATATTTGGTCCATGCCCACCAAGCCCAATGCCAAGCCAATGAACAATGCAGAAAGTCCTCGCACGGTGCTTTGACCCAACACAGCACTGACGGTGATGAAGGCCAACAGCATCATGCAGAAATACTCAGGAGGGCCCAACTTCACTGCAAATTCAGCCACCACCGGCGCAAACAAGGTGACCAAAATGGTGGCCAAAGTGCCTGCTACAAATGAGCCAATGGCCGCAGTGGCCAAGGCCGATCCGGCGCGACCGCTCTTGGCCATCTTGAAACCTTCAAGCGCTGTGACCATGGTACCTGTTTCGCCCGGTGTGTTGAGCAAAATGGAAGTGGTCGAGCCACCATACATGGCACCGTAATAAATGCCCGCGAAAAAAATCATGGAAGCGGTGGGCTCGACTTGCGCCGTAATGGGCAAGAGCATGGCCACTGTGACAGCTGGGCCTAAGCCCGGTAGCACCCCAATGGCTGTGCCTAAGGCGCAGCCTACAAAGGCCCAGATTAAGTTAATAGGGGTTCCGGCAGTTGCAAAACCAGAGAGCAGATTGTTCCAGGTGTCTAACATGTGTCGCTTTCAACTTGGGCTTAAAGCCAAGGGGTGCCGGTTAAGTTGGGCAAATTGATGGCCAAGAACATGGTGAACAACCAAAACACAGGCGCTGCAATGAGGAAGCCCAACACGCAATCTTTGAGTGTTTGTGACAGATTGCCAGCGGGGTCGCCTTGTGATACTCGGAGCCCTCTGACAGCCAAAACAAAACAGATGGCGCAACTCATGACGAACCCCGCCACATTGATCAGTGCCGCGTTGGCCAAGATGCCAGCCGAAACCCATGCAAATGCCTGCCAATCGGCTTTCTCTGCGCCACTGGCCTCAGGCATGTTGCGATAGCCGCCTGTCAGGGACTCCCAAATTAACCATACAGAGCAAGCCGCCAAAAAAAATGCCACCACCCAAGGTAAAAAATTTGGTCCAACACCTGCATAGCCCGCTTCAGACGAGATGCTGGTGGCGCCCCACATCATGAGCAAAGACAGAACCAAGCCAGAAAGGCCAATGCCAATTTGTGTAGGGGAGGGGGATTGAGGCTGCGACATGCAAGGTCCTTTGTGTCAAAAATTCTGGGTCCCTCAGGACCCAGAAAAAGAGGCTGCTGAAAGAAATTCATCAGCCTTGATTTACCAACGGTGAACGATCAAATCATGCCGGCCTTGACCATGGTGGCGCGCAAGCTTGCAAATTCACTGTCTACGAAATCGTCAAAGGCTGGATTGGCCATCCAGGCGGGTGTCCAGTTGTTCTTTTCCAAAGATTCAGCCCAAGATTTTGATTTGGTGGCTTTGAGAACCATGTCGGTCAGGTCTTTGCGCTGAGCGGCTGATAGGCCAGCAGGTGCATAAACACCGCGCCAGTTGCCAATGTCGACGTTGTAACCTTGCTCGATCATGGTGGGAATGTTGATGCCCTTCAAACGCTTGGCGGATGTGACTGCGATTGGGCGCATCTTGCCCGTTTCAATGTACTGCTGAAATTCGCTGTAACCACTGCCGCCCACAGTGACGTTGCCGCCCAAAATGGCTGCGACAGCTTCACCACCGCCACGGAATGGTACGTAGTTGATTTTGGCTGCATCGACTCCCACTTCGCGCGCCAACATGGCCGCAGCAATGTGCTCTGTAGAACCGCGTGAACCGCCGCCCCACTTGACGCTGCCTGGGTCTTTTTTCAACTGCTCAACCACGTCCTTCATGGTTTTGAGGGGTGAATTGGCTGGCACCACAAACACGTTGTACTCGCTGGTTAAACGAGCAATGGGAGTGACCTTATCAAGGCTCACAGGCGGTTTGCCAGTGATGATGCCGCCTAACATGACAGCACCCATGACCATCAAAGAATTGCCATCGCCTTTGGTGGCGTTGGCGTATTGGGCCAAGCCAATGATGCCCGCTGCGCCGCCCTTGTTTTCGTAAGTGACCGAACTGGCCGCGCCTGAGTCTTGCAGGGCTTTGCCCAAAGCACGGCCCGTGGTGTCCCACCCGCCACCAGGGTTGGCTGGAATCATCATTTTGATATTGGCGGCTGCCAATGAGTGCAGTGACAGGCTAGAACCTGCTGCCAAGGCCAAAACGGATTTGATGAAGTGATCACGACGCATGGTGTCTCCCTTGAGTGCAAAATCGATGACCGATCATCCTCTGTTTAACTGTCATTTAGCTGTCTATAGCCCTAGGGAAAGTACTAATCCATGCGCTTATTACGCGTTGACCTGCAGACCAGCTGAAAAAATTACATCAACAGGTGTTCACCTGCGTTGTCGCCGCCCAAAATGACATAGTTGACCTTGCGAATGTCCATGAGTTTGGTGCCCCCAGAGTAGCTGATGGAGCTTTGTGTGTCTTGTTCCATCTCAATCAGGGTGTTGGCCAAGTTGCCTTTGATAGGCTCCAAAATGCGCTTGCCTTCAACGTGCTTGTATTCGCCTTTATTGAAGTCAGAAGCCGAGCCGTAGTACTCTTTGAAGAGTTTGCCGTCTACCTCAACCGTGGCGCCAGGGGACTCTTCGTGGCCAGCCAACATCGAACCAATCATGATCATGGTGGCACCAAAGCGAATGCTTTTGGCAATGTCGCCATGCTCACGGATACCGCCATCGGCAATGATGGGCTTGGTGGCCACGCGCGCACACCATTTGAGGGCTGATAACTGCCAGCCACCTGTGCCAAAGCCCGTTTTGAGCTTGGTGATGCAAACCTTGCCAGGACCAATACCCACTTTGGTGGCATCGGCGCCCCAATTTTCCAAATCGATGATGGCCTCGGGTGTACCCACGTTGCCAGCAATGACAAAAGATTTGGGTAGCTTTTCTTTGAGAGTGTGAATCATCTTCTGAACACTGTCGGCATGACCATGCGCAATGTCGATGGTGATGTACTCGGGCGTCAGGCCTTCTGCCACCAATTGGCTCACGGTGTCGTAATCGGGCCCTTTGACGCCCAAAGAAATAGAGGCGAAGAGACCTTTGGCATGCATGTCCCGAACAAATTTGACGTTGTCGAGGTCGAAACGGTGCATGACATAGAAGTAGCCGTTTTGGGCCATCCAGGTGCAGATCTTTTCATTCACGACCGTCTTCATATTGGCCGGAACCACTGGAAGACGGAATTTGCGGCCACCCAGCTCTACGCCGGCATCGCATTCAGAACGGCTTTCCACGCGACATTTGCGGGGAAGCAACAAGATATTGTCGTAATCAAAAATTTCCATTTAACCAAGCTCCAAAAGGATCGTTGAAAGAACGAATGAGCGCTTGGCTTGGCCGGTTTTAGATTGCCTTTTTTGGGCAAAAAAAACCGGGCGCAAGAATCTTGGGCCCGGTGGCTGATTCTACCCGTTTTGTTTTGCAATTTCAAAAGAAGGCGTCAGGAGTTTCTACAATTGGGGGATGCATGACCAAACGCCCCTTTTGAGCAACCTGAACCCAGAGCAATTGCGGGCCGTGACGCTCCCCCCAGACTCTGCGCTTATTTTGGCAGGTGCCGGATCGGGTAAAACACGCGTCTTAACCACCCGGATTGCGTGGTTATTACAGACTTCACAGGTGGGTTCTGGCGGTGTTTTGGCCGTAACCTTTACCAACAAGGCCGCCAAAGAGATGATGCTGAGGCTGCAGGCCATGTTGCCAGTCAATGTAAGGGGGATGTGGATTGGTACCTTTCATGGCCTGTGCAACCGATTTTTGCGGGCTCACTACAAAATGGCCAACCTGCCGCAAACGTTTCAAATTTTGGACACACAAGATCAGTTGTCGGCCATCAAGCGTTTGTGCAAGCAGTACCATGTCGACGATGAGCGCTTTCCGCCCAAGCAATTACAGTGGTTCATTGCAGGTTGTAAAGAGGATGGGATGCGCCCCAAAGACGTGGATGTCCGCGACGATGAAACTCGCCGCAAAGTAGACATCTATCAACTCTACGAAGACCAGTGCCAGCGCGAAGGGGTGGTGGACTTTGGTGAGTTGATGTTGCGATCGTATGAACTGCTGCGTGACAACGACCCCATCAGATTGCATTACCGCTCGCGATTCAAGCATGTACTGATCGACGAGTTTCAAGATACCAACAAGCTGCAATACGCTTGGATCAAAATGATTGCAGGCTTGCCCGCAGAGCATGGGAGTGCGGTGTTGGCAGTGGGTGACGACGACCAAAGTATTTACGCATTTCGCGGCGCGCGAGTGGGCAACATGGCCGACTTTGTCCGCGAATTTGGTGTACAGCACCAAATCAAGTTAGAGCAAAACTACCGCAGTTACAGCAACATTTTGGATTCGGCCAATGCCCTTATTGGCAATAACAAAAACAGACTTGGAAAAAACCTTCGCACAGACCAAGGTGCTGGTGAGCCGGTGCGAGTGTATGAGTCGACCAGTGACTTTGCCGAAGCGCAATGGTTGGTTGATGAGATTCGGCAATTGGTGAAGGGCGATGGTTTGACTCGCAAGGAAGTGGCCGTGCTCTACCGTAGCAATGCGCAAAGCCGCGTCATGGAAACTGCCCTGTTCAATGCAGGTGTGCCTTACAAAGTGTATGGCGGACTGCGATTCTTTGAGCGTGCTGAAATCAAACACGCGTTAGCCTATTTGCGCATTTTGGAAAATGCCAATGACGACACCAGTTTTTTGCGCATCGTGAATTTCCCACCCAGAGGCATTGGCGCGCGCAGTGTGGAGCAATTGCAAGATGCTGCCAAAAGTTTAGGTTGTTCTTTGCACGATGCTGTCAGCACCACAGCGGGAAAAGCTGGCGCCAAGTTAGCAGGCTTTGTGGCCATGATCGATGTCATGCGCGAGCAAACGCCAGGCATGACATTGCGCGAGATCATCGAAGTGGTGCTTGATAAAACGGGCTTGGTCGAACATTACAAAACAGAAAAAGAAGGTGCTGATCGCGTTGAAAACTTAGAAGAGTTGGTCAATGCGGCAGAAAGTTTTGTCACGCAAGAAGGTTTTGGCCGAGACGCTGAGGCCACTGCCTCAGAGATGGCGCCGAATGCAGAAGATGGCGAAGTGATGTCGCCATTGGCTGCCTTTTTAACTCACGCCGCCTTGGAGGCGGGAGACAATCAAGCGCAAGCAGGTGAGGATGCCATTCAGCTCATGACGGTGCATGCCAGCAAAGGTTTGGAGTTTGACGCGGTCTTTATATCGGGCTTGGAGGAAGGTTTGTTTCCTCACGAAAACTCGATGAACGACTACGATGGATTGGAAGAAGAGCGTCGCCTGATGTATGTGGCCATCACGCGTGCCCGTAAACGTTTGTACCTGAGTCACTCGCAAACGCGCATGTTGCATGGCCAAACGCGTTATAACTTGAAGAGCCGTTTTTTAGATGAGTTGCCTGAAGAATGCTTGAAATGGATCACCCCTAAGAACCCCGGCTTTGCGACGGGCCTAGGAGGCGGTTGGTCTTCTCCTGCCCAAGCTTTTCAGGCCAAGCCTGCATGGGGGCACAGCAGTTTGAGCTCGGCAGAAACCTACAAAAGCCCGCCAGTACCTGTGCAAAAATCGGAGCCTTCGCATGGTATCAAAGTGGCCATGAAAGTGTTTCACACCAAATTTGGTGAGGGCAAAGTTTTGGCCGTCGAAGGTGCGGGCTCAGAT
>CANHXV010000024.1 GCA_947464665.1 Comamonadaceae bacterium | reverse complement strand
CGTTTCAGAAACGCATGGGGGGTCACTTTATCGGCCCTGATGTGCATCATCTGCACAAGCGCTTTGGCCAAGCGCCCTAACATGGTGGTCATGTTGGCGGACGATTGGGGCTTCAGTGATGTCGGCGCATTTGGCGGCGAGATGCACACGCCCCACCTCAACCAATTGGCGCAAAAAGGCATGCGCTTTTCTAATTTCCATGTCAGTGCGTCTTGCTCACCCACGCGCTCGATGTTGCTCACGGGCGTCGACAACCATTTGAATGGCGTGGGCAACATGCGCGAAACCATTCCGCTGTCGCATGTGGGCCGCGCGGGTTACTTGAGTGTGCTCAACAATCGGGTGGTCACAATAGCCTCGTTGCTTCAAGACAGTGGTTACCGAACTTATGTGGCTGGCAAATGGCACGTGGGCAAGGAGCCCCACAACCTCCCCCCTGCCCGCGGCTTTGACCGGTCCTTGGTCTTGGGCGACAGCGGTGCAGACAATTGGGAAACAGGCAAACTGTATTTAGACCTCACTGACAAAGTCTATTGGTACGACAATGGCAAAGAGGCCAAGATGCCGAAGGAGTTTTACTCTTCTGAGTTTTACATCAACAAGACACTCGAGTATCTCAAAACAGACGCCAAGTTAGACAAACCTTTCTTTGCCTATGTTGCGTTTCAAGCCAATCACATTCCTGTTCAAGCCCCCCAAGAATTCATTGAAAAATACAAGGGCAAATACAACAAAGGCTGGGATGTCTTGCGCCAAGAAAGGCGCAATAAAGCCATCGAGTTGGGGCTCATGCCCCTCAACACACCCATGGCCCCTTTGCCCAGCACCCATGTTGCCTGGGACTCATTGAGTGAGACCGACAAGGCCTATCAAGCAAGGCGCATGGAGGTCTATGCCGCCATGGCCGAAGCCATGGACCATCAGATTGGCAGGCTCATAGGGCACCTTAAAGAGACCGGCGAATACGACAACACCGTCTTTGTTTTTTTGTCAGACAACGGCGCTGAAGCGACCGATCCCTATGCCCTCGCTGTTGGCCGGTGGTGGCTAGATCAACACTACAACCGCGACTTTGACAGACTGGGCAGCAAGGGGGCCTACAGCGTGATTGGTCCCAACTGGGCGCGTGCTGCCACATCACCCCTGAGCACCTACAAGTTTTTTGCGGGCGAGGGTGGCATTCGAGTCCCTTTGATTATTTCTGGCGTGCCCAACATGATGAAAGACGCAAGCCCGCGCATCCATCAAAGTCTGACGCATGTCAATGACATCGTGCCCACCTTGTTGGATCTAGCCAAAGTGCAACACCCCGGTACCACCTACAAAGGCCAAACCATTTATCCGTTAACAGGCCACAGTTTGTTACCAGTGATCTCTGGCACTGCCAAACGAGTGCGAGGCCCCGACGAAGTGCTAGGCTATGAGCTCTCAGGCAACAAAGCTTTGTTCAAAGGCGATTACAAATTGCTCAGCAACTTAGCACCTGTCGGCGATGGGCAGTGGCACCTCTACAACATTGTGAAAGATCCCGGTGAAACCCAAGACCTGCAGCAGGCGCTGCCTGAATTATTTCAAACCTTGCAGGCCGATTACGCCAAGTGGTCAAAGGCCAATGGCGTTCTAGACATGCCCAAAGCTTACGACCCCATCGAGCAAGTCATTGTCAACTCATTGGTGTTTGTTTACTGGCCTCGTTATCAATGGCATTTAATGACCTTTTTCTCGGCCTTGGTCTTCGGCTTGTTGTGGTTTTGGCGTCGCAAAAAACAAGTTAGCGCATGACCCACACAGGCTACTTTGACAGTCCATGGCCTTCTGAAGACGGCGGGCCATCACGGCTTCAAGTGCCTCGGAAAGGCGGCGGATTGAACATTCAATCAGAGACCGTCCTGCAATGCACCTCAAAGAGAACTCACATGTCGACCATGGCGGTGCTAGGCGCACCTGGCGAAGTATTTCTGCTTTCACATTCCGTTATTCGATCGCACATCGGTTTGCCCACTTCTGCCAGTGTTACCCGAATTGATCCTGAGTCACTCAACACCTTGTATCGGTCCCCGACCTTGCAAGGGGGGCCGATGTGGCCTGGTGGGATGGCCGTCCACATCAATGGCAACTTGTATGTCGTTTACGGACGCTACGCGCACAAGCTCGATCGTCAATGCAACTTGTTATCGACCTATTTGTTGCCCCTCAACGAGCCCTACAACTCGTTTGTGGTGCTAGACAACGGTTTGATTGTGACCAAAAATTTATCGGCCACCACGCCTGCTCAACTTACCATCCTTAAACCTGACACCTTCAAATCCGCATGCAACGATGTCATCTGCCCTGAAGCCTCTATCGCCAGGCTGAGTGCGCACGGCAATACCGTCTATTTGGTAGGCGTGACAAAGGTATGGCGCTTTCACTGGAACGAAACCTCGCAACGTTTGATTCGAGATCCAGATTGGCAGTGCCACTATTTAAATGACGCATCCCAAAGTTATGGCTGGGACATGGTGATAGAGGGTAATAATGGCTGGTTTATGGACAACGGCAAGCACAACTACTTGATGAGCATGCTGGGTGCAGGCGTCAATGCCGCACCCAATCGATTGATCAGAGTTTCCTTGAACCATTCAGAGACTTTTCAAAGTTGGGCTGTCAGTGGATTGCCGCATGGCAGCATCACCAACCCACCCTTGGTGGATGTCTCGCGCAGAATTGTGGTGGGCTTCGATTCTGCCAATCGTCATTTGCGCGCTTGGCGCATTTCAGACCCTGACGACAACAAAGGACATGTCCAATTAACAGCGCTTTGGCATCACACCCCATTTGGCGCAGCCAGTCACATGGTTTTATTTCCAAGCACGGGCGAGTTGTGCGTTAATGATTACAAACGCTTCAAAGAGCAACTGGTGGTCCTTGACATTGAAAACGGCCAAGAAAAATCGCGCGTCAACACAGGCGGCTGGATGCAAGGTGTGGTCTTCCCTTGTGCAGGTTGGCACCAAGACTTTTACTGGTGTGCCATGGATCGCATCAGTAGAATTTTTGTGCCAACGCTTCACTCATCAAGAAATGAACATGCTTAAAACGATATTGATCACTGGCGCTGGCACTGGCATTGGCAAAGATTCAGCGTTTGCACTCGCCCTTCGCGGCCATCGCGTATTGGCAACGACCCAAACAGATGCCCAAGCAGACGCTTTGAGATTGGAAGCCTCCACCAAAAAAATCAATTTAGAGATTTTCAAGCTGAACATCAGTTCTAAAGTCGATCGTCAACGCATTGAGCCTTATGCCATCGACGTGCTGATCAACAATGCCGGGATGGGCGAATCAGGCTCTTTGGCTGAAGTCGACATGCAAATTGTCCGGAAAATATTTGAAGTCAATTTATTCTGTACCTTAGAGCTGACACAAGTGGCGCTCAAAGGCATGATTGAAAGACAAAAAGGCACGGTGCTTTTCGTAAGCTCCATTGCAGGCAGAATTCCCATGCCCTTTCTCATGCCCTACAGCATGAGCAAGTTTGCACTCTCGGCAGCAGGGGCAGGCCTGCGCGCTGAAATGGACCAGCTCAAGAAAAATATTCACATCGCTCTGATTGAGCCAGGCGCCATTCACACCGGGTTCAACCAAGCCATGAGTGAAAGTAAATATGCATGGATGGGAAGCTCTTCCTACTTTGCACACCAAGCTGAAAAAATGAAGAAACAAGAACATGCCACGTTCAAGTTTTTAGAAGCACGAAGCACAAAGGGCATTGTGAAACAAATTGTCAAAGCTGCAGAAGCCAATCGACCCAAGTTGAGATACATCTCACCTTGGATACAGGGCTTTGGCGTTCGAATGGCCAGAATTTTTGGAGTTTAAAAATGCGAATTGGAAAATTGGGCACAGCTCTTATTGTCATTGCTCTTTTGGCTGGCAGCTTGTATGCCTTCCGTGAACCTATCAGCATGATTTTGGCCAAGCGCGTGACAGCGCAGCGAATGGGCAGCAATCCACTCAAAGATTTACCCGATGGTTTGCACATTGCTGTTTGCGGTGCAGGTTCACCGATGCCAGACGAAAAGCGTGGCGGCCCTTGCACTTTGGTCATAGCAGGTCAACAAATTTTTGTGTTTGACGCTGGCAACGCAAGCGCCCGCAACATCAACAAAATGGGCTTTAACCCTGGTCTTATTAACGGGATTTTCCTGACGCACTTTCATTCTGATCACATCGATGGGATGGGCGAGTTATTGCTTCAACGCTGGGTCTCCAATTCCAATTCACAGCCCGTCAAAGTTTATGGGCCGGAGGGTGTGGACACCGTTGTCAATGGGTTCATGCTGGCCTACAGCTTAGACCGAGGCTATCGTGTCGCGCATCATGGTGAGGCCATTGTTCCAAGGAGTGGCTTTGGCGCGCAAGCCATTCGTTTCAACACCCAGCCATTTGAAACAACTTTGGTCTTTGATGCTCAAGACACTCAAATTCACGCTTTCAGTGTGGCTCATGCGCCGATTCACCCAGCTGTTGGCTACAAAATTAGCTACAAAGACAGAAGCATCGTCATCAGTGGTGACACCACCCCTTCTGTTCATGTGGCCAAGGCATCTCAAGGGGCAGATGTCCTGATACATGAAGCCATGTCCATGGAATTGATGCAGCTGTTACAAGAAGGTGCAAAAACAGCCAAAAGAGACAAGCTTGAACAAATCATGAAGGACATCACGGATTACCATACTTCGCCAGTCCAAGCAGCCCAGATTGCCCAGCAGGCACAGGTCAGTTTTTTGTTGTTGCATCACATTGCGCCGCCACTGCCATTGCCTGGCTTGGTAGACACTTTTTTAAGAGGCACAGCAGATGTGTTCAAGGGCAAGATTCAAGTCGCCAAAGATGGTGATTTTCTGAGTTTGCCTGCTGGCAAGAAAAGCATAGAAACCAGCCATCGCTTTTAATTTCTCATAACAACCAAGATTGAAACTAAGCCATGCGTCAATTGCCTCACATCGAAAACTTCCTTCGCACCCCAGAGAATCGATTTCAAAACCTGCCCGACTTTCCCTTCACGCCTCACTACACACAAATTGGTGGTTTGCGTGTTGCCTACATCGATGAAGGCCCCCAAGACGGCCCTGTGGTGTTGCTGATGCACGGCGAGCCCGCATGGTCATTCCTTTACCGCAAAATGATTCCTATCTTGGCCCATGCGGGCATGCGTGTTTTGGTGCCCGATCAAGTGGGTTTTGGTCGCACAGACAAACCCACCAAGCGCTCAGACTACACCTATGAAAACCATGTGCAATGGATGAGCGCATGGCTTGAATCTGTCGATGCGAAGAACATCACATTGTTTTGCCAAGACTGGGGCTCTCTGATTGGTCTGCGCATGGTGTCCGAAATGCCAGACCGATTTGCACGCATTGCCCTTAGCAACGGTGGTCTACCCACTGGCAATGAAAAAATTCCTCGTGCATTTCACATTTGGCGCGCATTCGCCATGTACAGCCCCTGGTTTCCCATTGGGAAAATTGTGCGTTTCGGCTGCGCTCAAGGCCTCAGTGATGAAGCTGTGAACGCTTACGATGCGCCCTACCCCAACAGCCGATACAAAGTAGGTGCCAGAGTGTTTCCCACCTTAGTGCCCATTGACCCCAGCAATCCTGCCAGAGAAGCCAACGAGCGCGCGTGGGACATGTACAAAGCGTGGAGCAAGCCCTTCATCACCTTGTTCAGCACACGCGACCCTGTGACCAAGGGCGGTGAAAAAATGTGGCAAAAAAGAGTGCCTGGCGCTGCGGGCCAAAACCACACTCAAATTCGAGGTGCTGGACATTTTGTACAAGAAGACAAAGGCGCAGAAGTAGCTCAGGCTTTGGTGGAATTTATTCGAACCAACTAAGCAACACTGAATTCAGCTTTTCGCAAAACTGAGCTCATCGCATTTTCCAAATGTTCAGTTGCCGTAATAAACGTACTCGTCAGTTGGCAGCGTTTTTTGCCGCAGATGTTTGTCAATGGCAATGGCAGCCTCCGCCATGGAAGGCCAACTGGGTTTCACTTGCGTGGCATTGAAGGCTTCTAATTCTTTCTTCATGCTGGCCACTCTGGCAGGTTCTTGAGTTGCCAAATTAACTTTTTCGGTTGGGTCTGTGGCCAAATGGTAGAGCCAATCTTTTTTGGGATTTTGCGTGACCTGTAATTTCCACTCGCCTTTTCGTATCACCCGATACGTGTCAGTTCGCCAGAACAAAGAACGGTCTGGCCCCTTGTCGGCAGGCTGGGAGATTTGGGGTAGCAAGTTAATGCCATCCATGGGCCTGTCAGTGGGCATCTTGGCACCGGTGGCAGCAGCCACCGTGGTGAAAATGTCCATGTGGTTAACAGGCAATTGTGGCTTCACACCTTTGGGAATGCCAGCAGGCCAACGCATGAACATCGGGACCCGAATGCCGCCTTCAAAAAACGTAGCTTTCCAGCCTCGATAGGGGCTGTTCAAACCATCTAGTCCCACGTAATGCGCACCG
This sequence comes from Comamonadaceae bacterium, assembly GCA_947464665.1. GTDB lineage: Bacteria > Pseudomonadota > Gammaproteobacteria > Burkholderiales > Burkholderiaceae_C > Limnohabitans_A. The sequence continues at coordinate 10,270 of CANHXV010000024.1, read as the reverse complement.
CCGTTGTCGCTGGTGAAAATCACAATGGTGTTGTCGTCTAAGCCCTTGTCCTTGAGTGTTTGCAGCACCCTGCCAATGTTACGGTCTAAGTTACGAACCATGGCGGCATACACTCGCAATGTGTGATCTTCGATGTGCGAAAGTGCCGCGTAATCTTCTTTGGTGGCTTGCAAAGGCGTGTGTGGCGCGGTATAGGCTAAGAAAAGGAAGAAGGGTTGATTCCGATTGGCCTCAATGGCTTTTTCGGCTTCGTCAGTGAGGTAATCGGTGACGAAACGCTTCGGCTTGAAGAGCTCGCTGTTGTTAAAGCGCATTCCAAAACTGCCGGCTGCCCATTGAAATTTATCGATGACGTCGAAGTCTTGTTTCGAGTTCACCACATTGGGGTCGTTCTCAGGCAAGTAAAGGGAGCTGGCATGTGGAAAAGACAAAGACTCATCAAAGCCGTGCTCATAGGCTCTAAATTGTGGCGCATCGCCCAAATGCCACTTGCCCACATGCAGGGTTCTATAGCCCTGCCCCTTGAGCAACTTGGCCAGCGTGATTTCTGAACGCGGCAGGCCCATGGTTTCATAGGGAATGAGGTCCTTTTCACGATCGGCGTGATAAATGGCATCATGCACTTGGTTGGGGCCCTTGTAGTGTCCAATCACTTTCATGAATTGTTTGGGCGTGGGTGTGAACTCATATCCAAAGCGTGTGGGATAACGCCCGGTCATCATGGCGGCACGTGAGGGCGCACAGGTGGCATTGCCCGAATAGCTGGTTTCAAAATTGGCACCTTGCTGCGCCAAACTGTTGATAAAGGGGGTGGGCACAGTGCCTTTGGCCAAGCCACCACCATTCAGGGTGATATCGTTGTAGCCCAAGTCGTCGGCCACAATCAAAATGACATTGGGTGGTTTGGCGCCCTTACTGGCTTCAAGGCTGGCTGGTGAGCCCGTTGGAATAGCCCAGGTAACCTCCCTGTTGGGCTCATGTTCTTGTCTGATGAAAATTTTAACGAACCACAGCAGAACCTCTGCTTGGCCGCCTTTGACATAAAGGCCGCCCACCACCAACACGATGGCTGAAATGAACAATCCAAAAACAACGAAAATTTTTTTCAGCATGCGTAGCCCATAAAGGTGGGTTTCAAAAGCTTGAATGGTAAACCTTCAAGACTTTGCTCCAAATCAGATGAAAACCCTTTAAAAACAAGGATGACTTAAAAACATACATTAATGTATGGAAAATATAGCAAAATAATGCTTCACCGTGTAGCCCTCCAAAACCCTCGGTCCCCTTGAAAGAGTCTCATGTCTGAACTTGCAGTTAGAAAATTATTGGTTGACCTCACCACGCCTTTTGAGAAGCGCTGGTGTGGCGGTGACGCTTTCAAGTCAGCGTTCTTCAATGCTTTGTCCATGAGTTTTCCTGTCGGCGAGCAATTCTTCATCGATTCAGTCCGCGAGGGCGCCAAGCAAATGGACGACGCCACACGTGCCAAATTTGCAGCCGAAGTTCAAGGCTTCATTGGCCAAGAGGCCACGCACCGCCGTATTCATGCTTTGTTCAATGGCCATCTTGAGCTTCAAGGCTTTCAAAACACAATTGCAGAGCGCTCTGCCAAGCGCATCAAAGCCAATGCCCATCAAAACGTTCGTCAACAATTGGCCGCCACAGCAGCCACCGAACACTTCACAGACATATTTGCAGACTGGTTGTTAAGCCACTCTGAAATTTTTGAAGGTACTGAGCCGCGCCTCAGAACCATGTGGCAATGGCATGCTGCTGAAGAAGCTGAGCACCGCTGCACGGCCTTTGACGTTTACAAAGCCTTAGGCGGAAATGAAGAATGGCGCATTCGCATTTTTCACTATGTGACCGTGACCTTCATCACCGATGTCATGCTTCAAACCATGCACAACCTGTGGCGCGATGGGAGTTTGTTCAAGCTCAGTACTTGGAGAAGCGGCTATCAACTCTTGTTGGCCAAGGACGGCTTGTTCAGAAGCAATATTGGCCACTGGAAGGCTTACAAAAAAGCCGACTTCCATCCTGCACAGCAGAGCGATGTGCTGTCACAGCAATGGCTGCAAAACAACACCAGTGCTTACAGCTTGGTGGGCCGTAGCAGCTGATTCCAAGAAGCCAGCCATCAAAATTTGGGCAGCCAACACCGCCTCAAAAATTTGAGTGACTGACACCGACTCTTATTCGAGTTTGATGTTGGCAGCTTTAATGACTTGGGCCCATTTTTCAATTTCAGCCTTTTGAAAACTCAGCACCTGATCGGGCGTCATGGCCGAGGGTTGCATACCTAAGCCTTTAATGCGATCTTGCATTTCAGGCGTTTGGATGATCTTGAGAATTTCGGCATGCAATTTATCGACAATGGGTTTGGGCGTGCCTGCGGGTGCAAACAAGGCTTGCCACGACACCACTTCAAAACCTTGAGTACCGGGCCAGCCAGATTCGGTCACAGTGGGTACATCAGTGAAAGCATCGGTCAAGCGTTTTGAAGATGTGACGGCCAGCGCACGAAGCTTGCCGCTTTGAATGTGGGCACCTGCCACTACCGTGGTGTCAAACATGAAATCTACTTGCCCGCTCATCACGTCTTGAATAGCCGGGGCACTTCCTTTGTAGGGCACATGGGTGAACTTCACATCACCCTTGAACGCCAATAATTCTTGCGCCAAATGCTGTGATGTGCCATTACCTGCAGAGGCACCTGACAACTTACCAGGATTGGCTTTGGCCGCAGTCATCAAGTCGCGCAGCGTTTTGTAAGGGCTGTTGGCAGCGACCACCAAGACCACGGGGTTGGTGCCGTACAAATAGACTGGCGTAAAAGACTTGATAGGGTCATAAGCCAGCTTGGGATATAGGCTGATGTTGATGGCGTGAGAGCTGATGGTGCCACCCAGCAGGTGATAACCGTCCGCTGGTGCACGCGATGCAATTTCTGATCCCACACTGCCACCTGCGCCACCTTTGTTTTCAATGACCAGGGTGGTGCCCAACGCTGTACCCAATTTTTGAGACACCAGACGCGCCAATATATCGGTGGTCCCTCCTGGTGGAAAAGCCACCAAGTAATTGATTGGTTTTGCAGGCCAAGGAGCAGCCTGGCTGAAGGCTGTGGGTACTAGCAAAGCAGCAGCACTGGTCGCTGCACATTGAATGAAAAGTCGGCGCTGTGTCATGGGATGTCTCCTTTTTAGGTTACGGGATTCAGGTGATCGGTGCGGGGTTGAACAGGACCAGTGCATTGTGTAGCCTCCATTGCTCGGCCCAAGTTTTGCGGCCGCTGGCCACGTCAAGCAGGATGCGAAAAAGCTCCCAACCGGCTTCTTCGATGGTGATCTCACCATCGGCGATTCGTCCAGCGTTCATGTCCATCAGGTCGTGCCAGCGGCGGGCCAAGTCGGTGCGTGTGGCCACCTTGACCACGGGGCAAGCCTGGAGGCCATAGGGCGTACCTCGCCCGGTGGTGAAAACATGCAGGTTCATGCCAGCAGCCAACTGCAAGGTGCCGCAGATGAAATCGCTAGCGGGGGTAGCGGCAAAGACCAAACCTTTTTGGTCGGCCTTGAGTTTGTCGCCCGGGGCCAGCACGCTGGCAATCACTGAGCTGCCGCTCTTGATGATCGAGCCCATGGCTTTTTCGGTGATGTTGGACAAGCCGCCGGCCTTGTTGCCGGGCGTGGTGTTGGCGGTGCGGTCCACGCGGCCACGTTCCAGGTAATGGTCGTACCAGCCGAGTTCACGCACGATGTCCTCAGCCACTGTTGGCGTGGCGGCGCGGCTGGTGAGTTGCTCTACCGCATCGCGCACTTCGGTGTTTTCAGAAAACATCACGGTGCCACCTGCACGCACAATCAGGTCAGCCATGTAGCCTACTGCTGGGTTGGCGGTCACACCCGAAAATGCATCGCTACCGCCACACTGGACGCCCACCACCAAGGCACTGGCAGGCACGGTTTGGCGACGGCGGGCGTTCAGGCGCTCCAAGTGAGGCCGTGCGCTTTGCACGATGTGATCAATCATGGACATCAGGCCCACATGCTCATGGTCCTGAAGGCACACGAGATCTGGACCCTCCCCGGCATCGCGTTGATCCAGAATCGGGAAACTGCCCGGGGGCAGCAAGCGATCAGGTTGCAGCTTTTCACAGCCCAAACTCACCACCATCACCTCACCGCCAAAGTTGGGGTTCAGGCTGATGTGGCGCAAGGTCCGAATCGGAATAATGGCGTCAGGTGCATCGATGGCGACACCACAACCATAGCTGTGCTCCAACCCCACCACACCGTCCACATTTGGATACAGGGGCAGCAGTTCGCGCTCAATGCGTTCCACTGCAATCTTGACCACACCCGCCACGCATTGCACGGTGGTGGTCAGCGCCAGCAAGTTGCGGGTTCCCACCGAACCATCGGCATTCACATAAGCTTCAAAGGTGAAGCCTTCCAGCGGCGCTTGCGGCGCCGGCTTCACGGTCGCCATGGGCAAACCTTGGAGTTCCCGCGCAGGCGGAATGTCGAGTAAACGCTCGTGCACCCAACTGCCTGCGGGGATGTTTTGCCGCGCATAACCCACCGGTACGTTGTAGCGCATGACGGCTTGCCCCGTTACTAGATCACTGAGCGCTACTTTATGGCCCTGCGGCACTTTGTCACGCAAGATCAAGCCCTTATCTAGGACAGTGCCAGCGGTCAAACCACCATCGTTGACCACGATCGCCACGTTGTCCGCCGGGTGCATACGCACCACACGCGGCGTGACGGTTTTTTTGTAATCGCTCATGCCAGGATCTCCACCCAATTAGGACCTTGACCCACAGGTAAGCGTTGTTGTAATTCCAATTGACCCGTCTCTTGGTCAATGGCCCAGCGGCTCAGGTGGTGCGACATCTGCCCCACCACCAGCAAATGCCGCCCAGTGGGATCAATCGAAAAACCTCGAGGCTGAGTTTCAACAGGCGTGTGGCCCTGAATAACAAGGCAAGCTGTTTCGGCGTCGACCGTGAAGTGCGCCAAAGTGCTGGATGTGCGCTCGCTGGTGTACAGGTGACGCCCGTCAGGTGTTAAGTGCAGGTCGGCCGCCCAGGGCTTGCCTGTAAAACCTGGCGGCAATATATCCACAGTTTGCAACAGGCTCAAGCTAGCCTGATCCGCGTCCCAGGCCAGCACATCCACCGTACCATCGAGCTCATTGAGTAAATACACATGGCAACCTTGCGAGTCAAACCGAAAATGCCGAGGGCCCGCACCTGTACGCGCTGCCCAAGATGCAGCCGGTGTCAATTGGCCCGACTGGGCGTTGAATCTGAAGACCATGAGTTTGCCACCGCCCAGCGCTGTGGCCAGCACGTAACGCTTGCAGGGTGAAGGCAAGATGGCATGGGCATTGAGGCCTGTGGGCAGTACCTGTTGCACAGAGCCAACTGTGCCATCTTGCGCAATGGGGCTGACCGTGAGTTGGTGCTCGGGGTAGGAGGCTGCCAGCAAAAATCGTCCTGCCGCGTCAGTGCTGACGTAGGCCATGCTGGCTGGCAATGCAGCCTCACCCAATGGCTGCAGATCACGGCTGACTGGGTCAATGGCCAAACTGACGACCGCCATCGGATCACTGCGACGAACCGCGTAGAGCACTTTCTGATTCGGGCAGATCGCCATGGGCATCAGGTTGCCCCCCACGGGTACCGAACTTTGCAAACGCAAGTTGCCATCGGGGTCCATATGGAGCACAGAGATGTCGCCGCTGTCGGCGTTGGAAACATAAACGTAGGACATGGTCAGTGTGGAATAAAAAGATTAACAACCCGTGATGGCTCAAGCGTCAAAAGCATACACCTGGACCGGGTTGTCTACCAAAATGCGCCGAATGTCAGCCGCACGGGACGCCCATTGAGGCAACAAGTTCAGGAGCGCGACAGAGGATGGCACTGGGTTTTGATTGGGATGTGGCCAATTGCTGGCCCACAAGCAGCGCTCGGGGTAATTCGTGGCCAGGTAACGGGCGAGCAGGCTCACGTCTTCATACCTTGGTGCCCCATTGCGCGATGTTTCGTAAGGGGCCGACAGCTTGACCCAGGCACGCCCAGTGTCCAGCAAGCGGCAAAGGGCCTGAAATGCAACATCGTCCGTGCTGGCAGGGGGCACCAAAAATTTGCCCGTGTGGTCCACCACCAAAGGCACATCGAGGCCTTGCAAAAGAGGCAGCCGCTGCGCGAAGTCACAGCCGTTGAACTGCACATTCAAATGCCAGCCCCAATCTTTGATCTTCAGTGCCAAAGGTGCCAGGGCGTCCCAGCCCAGCAGCCCTCCTGGCAACATCATCATGCGAACGCCACGCACGCCTCCCGCGTGCAAATCTTGCAGCGTGGCCTGTGTCACGTCAGGCGGCACCATGGCCACTGCACGGGCTCGACCGCTCATGCTGGCCACAGCCGCCAGTGTGCAGCGGTTGTCAAAACCATAGCCCGTAGGCTGCACCACCACCACACGCGTGAATCCTAAATCGGCTTGCACTTTGGCGTAGTCGGCCATCGGCGCGTGCGGGGGTTTGAAAGTAGCGGTGGCAGCCAATGGGTAAGCGTCGTCATACGCATGCACATGACAATCGCAGGCGCCGGCCGGCACTTCAAATTCGGCAGCAAGGGGGGTGTTCAAAAAAGCGTTGCTCATGATGGCATTCGAGAAACCAAACGGGATGCATGAGCCGGATTGACGGCCCCGTGAGGCATGCGTCCTTGCAAGATGGCTCGCGTCTGCTCTACGGTTTCTAGGGCCTGGTGAGCAATCGCTTGTGGTGTGAGCCCCCCCACATGCGGTGTGGCAATGACACGGGGATGTCGCGCCAATTCAAGGGAAGGCATCTGGTCTGCCGCGGACCCCACGTCCAAAGCAGCGCCCGCCAGCTCCCCCCGCTCCAGCGCCTGCAACAAGCTCGGCTCGTCCACCAACTGACCCCGCGATGCATTGATGAAAAAGGCAGAGGATTTCATGCAAGACAAGGCCTGCGCATTGATCAATTTTTCCGTTTCGGGTGTTGCTGATGCAAGGCAGACCACATGGTCTGCGCAGGCCAAAAGATCATGCCAACCCAACGACTCGATGGCAGGATCTGGTGTCTGGACATGCGGGTCGTAGATACACACACGCATACCAAACGCCTGAGCCAAACGCGCCACATGACGACCGATTTCCCCGTAGCCAATGAGGCCTAAGCATGCACCGCGCAACTCACCGCCCATGAGCGGAGGTGGGGACTGGCCTTGCCAGTAGGCTGCAGCCGATGTGCTGATACGGCGGCTCAAATCGATCATGGCACCGATCACCCATTCGGCCACGGCAGGACCAAAGCCGGCACTGGCCTGGGTCACCAAAATCCCCACGCGACCAGCCGCTGCAACGTCGATCGTGCGGATGTCAACCGCACAACGCACGGCCGCCAGCAAACCTGGCACTGCCGTAAAAAATTCCGAAGTGAGAGCTGTCTGGCGGTAAGCGATCAAAACATCGCAACCCTGAGCGGCCTCGATCAGCTCCGGGGTTGACCAGTCGTGCGCATCGGGATTGAGTTTGACGCGGGCCATCCCCTGCAAATTGGCCAGCGCCTGCTCGCCGAAGTAAGTGGCCAGTCGCTCACGGGGATGGGTGACCAGAACCAGAGGCGAAGGCAATGGCATGCTTGCTTTTAAAGGCCCATGGTACGTGGCAACCACAGCGAAATTTGGGGGACATACGTCACCAACATCAGCACAAAGAGCAAGATCACAAAGAAGGGTTTCATGGCCTTGACCACTTGCTCGATCTTGAGTTTGGCCACCGCACTGCCCACAAACAGCACCGCCCCGACAGGTGGTGTGATCAGGCCGATGCCAAGGTTGACCATCATGATCATGCCAAAGTGAACCGGGTCAATGCCGATGCTTTTGATGACAGGCAACAGGATAGGCGTGAGGATCAGGATCAGTGGCGCCATGTCCATCAGGGTACCTAGCACCAGCAGCATGATGTTGATACACGCCAGAATAACCCATGCCTGCGAGCTGAATGAAGTGAACAGCGTGGTGATCTTGAGGGGGATCTGCATCATGGTCATGATGTAGCCGAAGCTCGCCGCAAAACCGATCAAGATCATCACAATCGTGACTGTCTTGACGGTGCGGTGCAACAGCTTGGGCAGGTCTTTCCACTTGTAGTCACGGTAGATGAACATCGTCACAAAAAAGGCCCACACCACCGCGATCGAGGCCGATTCGGTGGCAGTGAAAACACCACTCAGAATGCCGCCCAAGATGATGCCCATGGTCATCAAACCCCACATCGCGTCGGCACAAATTTTGAGCGCCTCTTTCATCGGGATGACGCGGCCTTTAGGGTAGTTTTCCTTGCGTGCCACATAGAGGCAATAAATCGCCAAACACAGCCCCAGCAGCAAACCCGGAAAGACACCCGCCATGAACAAGGCGGCTACCGACACTGTACCGCCAGCCGCCATCGAATAAATCACCGCGTTGTGGCTAGGTGGGATCAAAATTGCCTGCACGGAGCCGCTCACGGTGACAGCCGTGGCAAATGGCCGTGGATAACCATTTTTCTCCATTTCGGGAATGAGGACCGAGCCAATGGATGCCGTGTCGGCCACAGAAGAACCAGAAATTGCCCCAAAAAAAGTGGACGCCAAAATGTTGACCAATGACAAGCCGCCACGTACAAAACCGATCAACACACCGGCAAACGCGACAAGACGCCTGGACATGCCGCCTTCAGCCATGATTGCACCCGCCAGTACAAAGCAGGGAATGGCCAACAAGGAAAATTTGTTGACGCCACTGGCCATCTGGATCATCACCGCATCCAACGGCAGGTCAATCCACATCGCTCCGACCAAGGCAGCCAGGCCCAAGGCATATGCCACGGGCATGCCCACCAGCATCAACAAGATAAAACTGCCAATTAAAACCAGTGCATCCATGATCAAATTGCCTCTGCCGAAGTAGGACCTTCGTGGTCAAAGACCACCACAGCACGTTCGTGTGCGGGGCCCCAAAACAAAATTTCCAGAACAAAGACCAAGGTCATCAATGCGCCCAAGGGCAAAGGCATATAGGTCCAGCCAACCGCCATCCAGGGCAAGTCGCCCAAGGTCTGGCCCATGGTTTCCAAGGACAACTTGCTACCCCACACCATCACAAAAATACAAATGCCCATCATGCACAAATGCACCAATCCGGCACATGCTTTTTGTAAAGGCTTGGGCAAAGTATCGGTCAGCATGCCTACGGCAATGTGCGACCCAGCCCGGTAACTGGCAGCAGCGCCCAAGAAGGTGAAGGTCACCATCAGCAACACCGCCACGGGCTCGGGCCAACTGGAGCCTGTGCCCAACACATAGCGGGCGAATACGCCCCAGGGGATGATCAGGCTCATCAAAAAAATTGAGATGCCAGATATCCAAATGCACAACAGATACAGGCGATCAAACAAACGCAACATGGTCAATATCCCCAGGCTTGGTGTCGACTCAAACGAAAGGGACAGGGCAAGCCCTGTCCCGTCTGACAGCGGCGCATTAAGCGCCAATACTGCAACTCACTTGACAGCTTCGATGCGCTTCATCAACTCGGCATATTGGCTGCCGTATTTGGCTCGCACAGGTGCTGTGGCGTCATAGAAAGCTTTTTTGTCGACCGTCTTGAACTGAATGCCTGCGGCTTGCAGCTTGCCGCTGTATTCGGCCACGCTCTTGTCCCAAAGGGCGCGTTGCTCCATTTGGGCTTCACGGGCAAATTTCATCAAGCTGGTCTGATCGTCTTTGCTCATCTTGTCCCAGGTGACCTTAGACATGACAAAAATTTCAGGAATGATCAGATGGGTTGTCTGGGTGTAAAACTTGACCCCGGCGGAATAGTGGTTGGCTGTGAACAAGGTCGGTGGGTTGTTCTCCGCCCCGTCCACCACACCGGTTTGCAAGGCGCTGTAGGTGTCGTTGTGACCCATGGTGATGCCGTTACCGCCCATGGCGTTCATGGTGTCGACAAACAAGGGGTTGCCCATCACACGGATCTTGAGACCTTTGAGGTCAGCAGGCGACTTGATTTCTTTCTTGGTGTAAAGGCTGCGCGAGCCGCTGTCCATCCAACCCAGCGCCACCAGGCGTGCAGGGCTGTTGGTGATCTTGTCCAAGATTTCCTTACCCACGGGGCCGTCGATCACAGCACGCATGTGCCCTTCATCACGGAACACAAAAGGCATGTTGAACACGTTCACAT
>CANHXV010000023.1 GCA_947464665.1 Comamonadaceae bacterium | reverse complement strand
CCTCTGGCTCTACTGTAGGTGAGGTGGTCTTCAATACCTCCCTCACAGGCTATCAAGAAATCCTCACTGACCCTAGCTACTGCCAGCAGATCGTCACCCTCACATACCCGCACATCGGCAACTATGGCGTCAACCCCGAGGATGTCGAATCTGACAAAGTCCATGCCGCTGGCTTGATCATCAAAGATCTACCCATGGTTGCAAGCAATTTCCGTTCAACCGAAACGCTTTCAGCTTACTTGTCACGCAGTAGCACAGTGGCCATTGCCAACATTGACACCCGCCAACTCACTCGTCTTTTGAGAAGCAAGGGCGCTCAAAACGGTGCCATTGTTGCTTTGGCTGTAGGCCAACAAGTAACACCCGAACTCAAAGCGCAAGCTGTTCAATCTGCCAAATCAGCTCCAGCCATGGCAGGTTTGGACTTGGCCCAAAAAGTATCAGTGCCTGCTTCTTACCCTTGGACCGAATCCGAGTGGCAACTGGGAGTTGGCTACGGCCAACAAACATCAGCTCGCTTCCATGTTGTGGCATACGACTTTGGCGTGAAGAAAAATATCTTGCGCATGCTCGCTGAGCGCGGTTGCAAAGTCACGGTGGTGCCAGCCAAAACACCCGCTGCCGATGTGCTCAAGCACAAGCCCAACGGCATCTTCTTGTCCAATGGCCCTGGCGACCCAGAGCCTTGCGACTACGCCATTGCAGCGGCCAAAGAACTGATTGAAACTGGTATACCCACTTTCGGTATTTGTTTAGGTCACCAAATCATGGCCTTGGCCAGCGGCGCAAAAACTTTCAAAATGAAGTTTGGTCATCATGGTGCCAACCATCCGGTTAAAGATCTCGACTCTGGTCGTGTGTCCATCACCAGCCAAAACCACGGTTTTGCAGTGGACGAAAAATCTTTACCCGACAATTTACGCGCCACGCACGTGTCTTTGTTTGACGGTACCTTGCAAGGCTTGGCCCGAACCGACAAACCTGCGTTCTGTTTCCAAGGTCACCCCGAGGCCTCACCCGGCCCTCATGACATTGCCTATCTCTTCGATCGCTTCATCAACCTGATGGAGACCAAATAACATGCCAAAGCGCTCCGACCTCAAAAGCATCCTCATCATTGGCGCTGGCCCCATCATCATTGGCCAGGCCTGTGAGTTCGATTACTCTGGCGTGCAAGCCTGCAAGGCTTTGCGCGAAGAGGGTTACAAAGTCATCTTGATTAACAGTAACCCTGCCACGATCATGACCGACCCTGCCACAGCAGACGTCACCTACATCGAACCCATCACTTGGCAAACGGTTGAGAAGATCATTGCCAAAGAGCGTCCTGATGCCATCCTGCCCACCATGGGTGGTCAAACAGCGCTCAACTGTGCGCTCGATTTGTGGCACAACGGCGTGCTGGACAAATACAAAGTCGAACTCATTGGCGCTACGCCAGAGGCTATCGACAAAGCCGAAGACCGCTTGAAGTTCAAAGACGCCATGACCAAGATTGGTCTGGGTTCTGCGCGCTCTGGCATTGCCCACAGCATGGACGAAGCTTGGGACGTACAGCGCACCGTTGGCTTTCCTACTGTCATTCGCCCCAGCTTCACCTTGGGCGGCACAGGCGGCGGGATTGCCTACAACCCCGAAGAATTCGAGACTATTTGCAAACGCGGTTTAGAAGCTTCTCCTACCAACGAATTGCTCATTGAAGAGTCCTTGCTCGGTTGGAAAGAATACGAGATGGAAGTGGTGCGCGACAAGGCCGACAACTGCATCATTATTTGCTCCATCGAAAACTTAGACCCGATGGGCGTGCACACCGGCGACTCCATCACGGTAGCGCCTGCGCAAACCCTCACCGACAAAGAATATCAAATCATGCGAAACGCCAGCTTGGCCGTTTTGCGTGAAATTGGTGTGGACACCGGTGGCTCCAATGTGCAGTTTTCGATCAATCCCAAAGATGGACGAATGATCGTGATTGAGATGAACCCGCGTGTGTCTCGGTCTTCTGCTTTGGCTTCCAAAGCCACTGGGTTCCCCATTGCCAAAGTGGCCGCCAAATTGGCGGTGGGTTACACACTCGACGAGTTACGCAACGAAATCACGGGCGGTGCTACACCTGCCAGTTTCGAGCCCAGCATCGATTACGTGGTCACCAAGATTCCCCGTTTCGCCTTCGAAAAATTTCCAACAGCCGACAGCCGCCTGACGACTCAAATGAAGTCGGTGGGCGAAGTCATGGCCATGGGCCGCACTTTCCAAGAGTCCTTTCAAAAAGCCTTGCGCGGTTTGGAAGTCGGTGTCGATGGATTGAATGAAAAAACGCAAGACCGTGAAGTTCTTGAAAAAGAATTGGGTGAGCCAGGACCAGACCGGATATGGTACGTAGGCGATGCCTTCGCCATGGGTCTCAGCGTAGATGAGGTGTTCAATCTCACCAAGATTGATCCTTGGTTTTTGGTACAAATTGAAAACATCGTGAAGATTGAACTTGAGCTGGAAACAACTCAACTTAAAGCCATCGCAGCGGATGAATTGCGTGCTTTGAAGAAAAAAGGCTTCTCAGATCGCCGCTTGGCCAAGCTGCTCAAAACAACGGAGCATGACGTACGTGCTCAGCGGCACGCCTTGAACATTCGCCCGGTTTACAAACGGGTGGACACCTGCGCTGCTGAATTTTCGACTGACACGGCCTACATGTATTCCACTTACGAAGACGAGTGCGAAGCCGAACCCACTAGCAATAAAAAGATCATGGTCTTGGGCGGCGGGCCAAACCGAATTGGCCAGGGTATTGAATTTGACTACTGCTGCGTGCATGCCGCTTTGGCCATGCGCGAGGATGGCTACGAAACCATCATGGTCAACTGCAATCCTGAAACCGTTTCAACCGACTACGACACCTCTGACCGTTTGTATTTCGAGCCGCTCACCTTGGAAGATGTGCTTGAAATTGTGGATAAAGAGAAGCCCACAGGCGTCATTGTTCAGTATGGTGGTCAAACGCCTTTGAAATTGGCGCTTGGATTAGAAGCGGCTGGCGTGCCCATCATTGGCACCAGTCCTGACATGATCGACGCGGCTGAAGACCGCGAGCGCTTTCAAAAATTATTGCAAACATTAGCGTTGCGTCAACCGCCCAATGCCACTGCGCGAACAGAGCCAGAAGCTTTGGAAAAAGCAGCTGCCTTAGGTTACCCCTTGGTGGTTCGCCCTAGCTACGTGCTGGGTGGTCGTGCTATGGAAATTGTCCACGAGCAACGCGACCTCGAGCGTTACATGCGTGAAGCAGTGAAGGTCAGCAACGACTCGCCCGTGTTGCTGGATCGTTTCTTGAACGATGCCATTGAGTGCGATGTTGACTGTATTCGCGACCCTGAAGGCAAAACCTTCATTGGTGGTGTCATGGAGCACATTGAGCAAGCCGGCGTTCACAGCGGTGACTCAGCATGCTCCTTGCCGCCTTACAGCTTAAGCTCTGCCACAGTGGACGAGCTCAAGCGGCAAACTGCCGCCATGGCGGGTGCTTTGAGTGTGGTGGGCTTAATGAATGTGCAGTTTGCCATTCAACACGTTGACGGCAAAGACGTCATTTACGTTTTGGAGGTCAATCCCCGCGCATCCCGCACAGTGCCTTATGTTTCCAAGGCCACTGGTATTCAATTGGCCAAGGTCGCAGCGCGCTGCATGGCAGGTCAGAGCTTGGCTTCACAAGGGATCACCAAAGAAGTCACGCCCCCTTATTTCAGCGTGAAGGAAGCGGTCTTCCCATTTGTGAAGTTTCCTGGGGTGGACACCATCTTGGGCCCAGAAATGAAATCTACTGGCGAAGTCATGGGTGTAGGCAAAACATTTGGCGAAGCTTTTGTGAAGAGCCAAATGGGTGCCGGCACCAAGCTGCCTCGTGAAGGCAAAGTATTCCTCACAGTTAAAAACAGCGATAAGCCTCGTGCTGTGAATGTTGCACGCGATTTGGTAGCGCAGGGTTTTGTCATTTTTGCAACCAAAGGCACTGCGGCTGCCATCGCGGCAGAAGGCGTTGCGGTTCAGGCTGTCAACAAAGTCACAGAAGGACGCCCTCACATTGTGGACATGATCAAGAACAACGAAATTGCGTTGGTCATTAACACCGTCGAAGAGCGACGTAATGCCATTGCAGATTCTAGGGCCATCCGAACTTCAGCGCTCTTGGCACGGGTCACCACCTTCACTACAATTGCCGGCGCTGAAGCTGCAGTTGAAGGCATGAAGTACATCGACAATCTTGATGTCATTTCTGTTCAAGAAATGCACGCCATGTTGATTGGCTAAAAGAAATACGGAGACATCTAAGTGGCGACCATTCCCATTACCCTTCGCGGTGCAGAAAAGCTCAAAGCCGAACTGCACCAATTGAAAACTGTTGAGCGTCCTTGGGTGATCAACGCCATTGCTGAAGCTAGGGCTCAAGGCGACCTGAGTGAAAACGCTGAGTACGACGCTGCCAAAGACCGTCAAGGTTTTGTGGAAGGCCGTATTCAAGAGGTAGAAGGCAAACTTTCTGCGGCCCAAATCATTGACCCCTCTTCTCTGGACGCAGGCGGTCGTGTGGTCTTTGGTGCCACCGTCGAGTTAGAAGAAGAGAGCACGGGTGAAGTGGTCAAGTACCAAATCGTGGGTGAAGACGAAGCCGATCTCAAGTTTGGCTTGATCAACATCAGCAGCCCCATTGCGCGCGCACTCATTGGCAAAGAAGAGGGTGATGTGGCTGTGGTGCAGGCGCCTGGTGGTGAGAAGCGTTATGAAATTGTGGCGGTGTCTTACATCTAAGAGTGCGCTGTTGTTCTGGTTAAAAAGGCGTTCATTTGAACGTCTTTTTTTTTCGCCCTCTATTCTTTCCAATACTCAGCCACCCAAAGTGCAGGCTTGATGAATCTGAATTTTCGATTGCGCTTGCCGGCCAAGGCGTCGGGCGGATTGCACTCGCCATGAAAAATCACAATGCGTGCATCTTTTGGAATCTGAGGAGCTGTCCAATAGTTGGCGGGCCAGCTTGGAATGCTGTGGTACTTGAAACTGGGACACCATTCAGAGGGCCAGTAAACCAACTTTCCTTGACGGTGCATGAAGTCTGAAAGATAGGCCTGTTCGTTTCTGAATTGTTGGCGAATGCTTTCGAAATGTTTTCGAAAATATTCGAGAACTTCAGGGTGTGCGCCTATCTCGTACCTGTAGACCGAGGAGTTACCTGTAATGCGCCAAGGTCGCTTGTAATCATGAATGATCATGAACTCACCAGGTACTTCAAAGAACCCATCGAGGCTACCTGTAATGACTACATCGACATCTAGAAACAAAGCGGTGCCGCTCAGGCCATGCAGGTCTTTGGTGAAAGAGGCCAGCTTGGTCCAGCCTCGTTCGGGAATGCCAGGCGGTAAATCCAATGCAGGGATGGGCAAACACTGAACTTCGCTGCGAATGCCCTTGCCATCGTCAGTGAGGCAGACCATGTTGAAGTCGCCAGTGAGGTGCCTTCGCACCATGGCGTACAAGCGGTTGACATACTCGGGTCCATACTTGGTACCCCACTTCATGCAAATGATGTGACGTTGGGAGGTCTGCATGGGCACTGTCTTGGCTTAGGCTTGATTGCGTTTTTTGATTGACTTTTGTTTCACTTTGGCGCGCTTGACTTGGCCACCCGATGTCAGGCGTTGGTTGCCCAAAACACGCAATGTTTTAACCTCAGGCCTTTGGCCACCGCGGCTGCTGTACTTCAAGACCTTAAAATCACGGGGTCCGGCCATGCGATCTTCGGAAACGGTTTTTTCCTTTTCAGGCAAGGGGCGCCAAAGCACCAACAATTTACCGATGTGTTGAATGGGTGCTGCACTCAAGTCATCGGCCAGTTGGTTGTACATGGCTTCGCGGGCAGCACGGTCGTCACCCAGCACCCGAATTTTGATCAGTCCATGGGCTTTGAGGGCTGCGTCAGTTTCTTTGACAACAGCAGGCGTGAGGCCGTCGTTGCCAACCATGACAACAGGGTCGAGGTGGTGCGCTTCGGCTCGGTGAACCTTGCGTTGGGCGGGAGTCAATTGAATTTGGGGCATAGCGCTATTATCCCTGCTTGAACGGAAGATCATGAAAGTAAAAACCAAAAGTAAAAAAGTCAATAAGTCGTGGTTGAACGATCACGTCAATGACCCCTATGTCAAGTTGGCCAAAAAGGAGGGCTATCGGGCGAGGGCTGCGTACAAATTGAAAGAAATTGACGAAACTTTCGGTCTTATCAAACCCGGCAATCTGGTGGTTGACCTGGGCTCAGCGCCCGGGGCTTGGAGTCAATATGTTCGGCGCAGGCTTTCGCCTCAAGGCGCGGCGGCGGGTGACTTGAACGGCACCATCTTGGCTGTGGACTTGTTGCCCATGGAGCCTGTTGAGGGTGTTCACTTCATTCAGGGTGATTTCACGCAAGCCGATGTGTTGGCCCAGCTTCAAGCCATTGTGGGCGATCGCCCTGTCGATGTGGTGGTGTCAGACATGGCGCCCAACCTGTCGGGGATTGATTCTGTGGATGCAGCACGTATTACGTACCTCATTGAATTAGCGGTTGAATTCGCCCAAATGCACTTGAAGCCCCAGGGGGCCTTGGTGGTGAAGGTCTTTCATGGGAGTGGCTACAGCCAACTGGTGAAGTTGTTCAAGGACTCATTCAAAATCGTCAAACCGATCAAACCTAAGGCTTCACGAGACAAATCTTCAGAACAATTTTTGGTCGGAATTGAGCCTAAAAACAGGCAAAGTGCGGCGTAATCGCCTTAATTGCAACGCTAATTTTCAAATTTCCCTCTACTTTTAAGGCCAAGTCAAGATAAATTGGCCCTGCGGCACTTTCTAAAGCCTAGAATGTTCATTCATTAGACGTTTAAATGGGAGCTCTTCTTGAACAACCCTTGGTTTTCAAAGATTGCCGTATGGCTTGTGATTGGCATGGTGCTTTTCACTGTATTCAAACAGTTCGACAATCGAACGGGTGTCGGTTCCGGTTACTTGGGCTATTCAGACTTCCTTGAGGAAGTTAGAAGCAACCGAATCAAAACGGCCACAATTCAAGAAGGTCAGGGCGGCACCGAAATTTCTGCCGTGACCACCGACGACCGCCGCATTAAAACCACAGCCACCTACCTTGACCGCGGCTTGGTCGGCGACCTCATCGCCAATGGCGTGAAGTTCGATGTGAAGCCTCGCGAAGAAGGTTCCCTCCTCATGAGTTTGCTGGTGAGTTGGGGCCCCATGTTGTTGCTGATTGGTGTGTGGATTTATTTCATGCGCCAAATGCAAGGCGGCGGCAAAGGCGGTGCTTTCAGCTTTGGTAAAAGTAAAGCCCGCATGCTCGACGAAAACGCCAACCAAGTCACCTTTGCCGATGTCGCAGGTTGCGACGAAGCCAAAGAAGAAGTCAAAGAGGTTGTCGACTTTTTGAAGGACCCTGCCAGGTTCCAAAAACTCGGCGGCCGAATTCCGCGTGGCTTGCTTTTGGTAGGCCCTCCCGGAACCGGTAAAACTTTGCTGGCCAAGAGCATTGCTGGCGAGGCCAAAGTGCCTTTCTTTAGCATCTCAGGTTCAGACTTCGTTGAAATGTTTGTGGGTGTGGGCGCGGCCCGTGTTCGCGACATGTTTGAGAATGCCAAGAAAAATGCACCTTGCATTATTTTTGTCGACGAAATTGATGCCGTGGGTCGTCAGCGAGGTGCTGGCCTTGGCGGCGGCAACGACGAACGAGAACAAACGCTCAATCAAATGTTGGTCGAAATGGACGGCTTTGAAACCAACTTGGGTGTGATCGTGGTGGCTGCTACCAACCGTCCCGACATTTTGGATGCAGCCTTATTGCGCCCAGGTCGTTTTGACCGTCAGGTTTATGTCACCTTGCCCGATATTCGCGGCCGTGAGCAAATCTTGGCTGTGCACATGCGCAAAATTCCTATCGGTCAAGACATGAACCCCGGCGTGATCGCTCGCGGCACACCTGGCATGAGCGGCGCCGACTTGGCCAACCTGTGCAATGAAGCGGCACTTATGGCTGCACGCCGCAATGCCCGCGTTGTGGAAATGCAAGACTTCGAAAAAGCCAAAGATAAAATCCTCATGGGCCCTGAGCGCAAGAGCATGGTCATGCCTGAAGAAGAGCGTCGCAACACGGCTTATCACGAGTCAGGTCATGCCCTCATTGGCAAACTCTTGCCCAAGTGCGATCCAGTTCACAAGGTCACGATCATTCCTCGCGGACGCGCATTGGGTGTCACCATGAGCTTGCCTGAAAAAGACCGATACAGCTACGATAGCGAATACATGTTGAACCAAATCAGCATGTTGTTTGGTGGCCGCATTGCCGAAGAAGTGTTCATGAAACAAATGACCACGGGTGCCAGCAACGACTTTGAGCGTGCTACTCAAATTGCACGTGACATGGTCATGCGCTATGGCATGACAACGGCATTGGGCCCCATGGTTTATGCTGAAAATGAAGGCGAAGTGTTTTTGGGTCGCTCTGTCACCAAGACCACCAACATGTCAGAGTCCACCATGCAAAAGGTTGACGCTGAAGTGCGCCGCATCATTGATGAGCAGTATAAATTGGCGCGCAGCTTAATTGAAGAGCACAGCGACAAGATGCACGCCATGGCCAAGGCCTTGTTAGAGTGGGAAACCATTGACGTCACTCAGCTTGATGACATCATGGCCGGTCGTGAACCCAAGGCCCCCAAAGACTGGACGCCCCGCATTCCACCTTCTGGCAGCGACGATGCAGCTGGCGGCACGCCTGCTGTCAAAGTCGATCCAGAGCCCAACGCGGCCTGATCCTCTCCATTATCAATACGGGGCTTCGGCCCCGTTATTGTTTCTAAGCTGCTGAACTGAAATCCCAAATCCGTTGTAATTCATGACCCAACCCATTTGGCAGACCTCTAGGTACGCAATTGACCTTACGCAGCCCAAAGTCATGGGCATTGTGAACCTCACGCCCGATTCTTTTTCAGATGGAGGTCGCAACAGTAGCTTGTCCATTGCACTCGAAAATGCTCAAACCCTGCTGGCTCAGGGCGCCGACATTTTGGACATTGGCGGAGAGTCTTCTAGACCCGGCGCAGAGCCCGTCAGCGTCGATGAAGAGTTGAAGCGCGTATTGCCATTTTTGCAAGAAGCACTCACTTGGAACGTGCCTATTTCGGTCGATACCTACAAGCCAGAAGTGATGCAAGCTGCCTTGGACATGGGGGCTGATATTGTTAACGACATTTGGGCTTTGCGGCAACCCGGTGCCCTACAGGTGGTGGCGCGTCATCCTCAATGCGGCATCTGCCTGATGCACATGCACCTTGAGCCTCAAACCATGTTGGCCCAACCCATGACAGGAGACGCATTGCCTTTAGTGAAAGAGTTTTTGTCCACACAAGTTTTGGAATTAAGAGACTGCGGGGTTCAAACCAACCGCATTGTTTTAGATCCAGGCATTGGTTTTGGTAAAACGGTTGAACAAAATTTAAGTTTGTTACAACGCCAATCAGAACTTTTAGCACTTGGATATCCGTTGATGGCAGGCTGGTCTCGCAAGGGCACGTTGGGTAAGGTGGCCGTCATTCAGGGGCAGACCCCTGAGCCAAAGGACAGAGTTGGCGCCAGTGTGGCTGCGGCACTGATTGCCGTTCAAAATGGCGCTTCAGTGGTTCGAGTGCACGATGTGAAAGAAACAGTACAAGCTTTGCGCGTTTGGCGAGCTCTGAAGATTTAAAATCGTCCCATTCACAATCGATCCAAAAAAACAACAACCATGACCAGAAAATACTTTGGAACCGATGGCATTCGGGGCACCGTTGGTCAAGCGCCCATCACGCCTGATTTCGTGATGCGCTTGGCGCACGCTGTCGGACGCGTTCTGCGACAAAACGAGGCGCACCCGGTCGTTTTGATTGGCAAAGACACTCGAATCTCTGGATACATGCTTGAAAGTGCCCTAGAGTCTGGTTTCAATTCGGCGGGTGTTGATGTGGTTTTGTTGGGTCCTGTGCCCACGCCTGCTGTCGCCTACCTGACGCGGGCAAGGCGCGCCTCCTTGGGGGTGGTCATCAGTGCCAGCCACAATGCCTTTGAAGACAATGGCATCAAGTTTTTCAGCGCCAAAGGCACCAAGCTCAGTGATGCTTGGGAAACCTCTGTCGAGGTGCTGGTAGATGAGCCACCCGTTTGGGTTTCGTCGGCAGAACTTGGCAAGGCCAAGCGCTTAGACGATGCGGCCGGCCGTTACATTGAGTTTTGCAAAAGCACGTTCAGCAACGACTTCACATTGAAGGGCATGAAGATTGTGGTAGACGCTGCCCATGGCGCAGCCTATCAAATTGCACCCAAGGTATTTCATGAACTGGGTGCAGATGTGATTCCCATTGGGTGCTCGCCAGATGGTCTGAACATCAACAAGGGTGTTGGCGCTACCCATCCTGAAGCCGTGGTTGAGGCCGTCAAGACCCATCAAGCCGATTACGGTATTGCTTTAGACGGCGATGCCGATCGCTTGCAGTTGGTCGATAAATCGGGTCGTTTGTACAACGGTGACGAGTTGCTCTACCTGATGGTCTGTGATCGATTGGCTCGCGATGAGGTGGTGTCTGGGGTGGTTGGCACTCTCATGACCAACATGGCCATTGAAGTGGCGTTGAAAAACAAAAACATCCCCTTCATACGAAGCAAAGTAGGTGACCGTTATGTGTTGGAGGCCTTGCAAGAAAATGCCTGGCTTCTCGGAGGAGAGGGCTCAGGCCACATATTGGCTTTAGACAAGCACACCACCGGCGATGGTTTGATCAGCGCTTTACAGGTCTTACAGGCGTGTGTGGCCACTGGCAAAACCATGGCTGAGTTGTTGGCCGATGTGGTGCTCTTTCCTCAGGTTCTCCTCAACGTTAGGCTGACCAAAGACACAAACTGGCAAGATAGTCCTCAACTGGCTGAGGCCTTGAAGGAAGTCGAAGCAGAATTGGCAGACACGGGCCGCGTCCTCATTCGGCCTAGTGGTACCGAGCCTCTGGTTCGTGTCATGGTGGAAGCGCGAGAATTGTCAGTGGCACAACGCTGCGCAGAAAAATTGGCCAGCACCTTGCGCTAAATCAGCGTTGTCTCAGTAGATCAAGCGCTCTGGTTTGATTTCTTGGAGGATGGTGGTGGCAATTTCTTCAATTGATTTGGTGGTGGTAGAAAGCCACCGAATACCCGATCGGCGCATCATGGATTCAGCATCAGCCACTTCTTGACGGCAATTCTCAATGCTGGCGTATTTTGAATTGGGGCGTCGCTCTGTTCGAATTTCTGAAAGTCGATCTGGGTGAATAGTGAGCCCAAAGATTTTTTTGCGATGTGGCACCAAAGCTGGGGGTAGTTGCTTGCGCTCAAAGTCCTCTGGAATGAGTGGGTAGTTGGCCGCTTTCAATCCGTGTTGCATGGCCAGGTACAGGCTAGTGGGGGTTTTGCCACTGCGGCTTACACCCACCAAGATCACCTCTGCGGACTCCAAATCTCGGTTGGACTGTCCATCGTCGTGTGCCAGTGAAAAGTTAATAGCCTCTATGCGGTCGTGATAGTCCTTGCTCTTGCTGACATCGGAAAAGCGGCCCACTCGGTGGTGGGATTTGATGCCCAACTCTTCTTCTAGCGGGTTGACGAAGGTGCCAAACATATCTAACAACATGCCTTTGCAACCCTCCCGTATGACTTGGAGAACTTCCATGTTCACCAAAGTGGTGAAAACGATGGGCTTGATGTTCTCGACCTCTGCGGTGTGATTGATTTGGCGGACGGCTTGGTGTGCCTTGTCTACACTGTCAATAAATGGCAGTCGGATATACCGAGTTTTCATCTCAAATTGGGCCAAGATGGCCTTGCCAAAGGTTTCGGCTGTAATTCCCGTGCCGTCGGAGACGAAAAAAACGGTTCTGGTTGGCATTGTTGAAATTTTAATGAGGTGAGGAGTGAGTTGAGATCTAAAATCGCTCTCATTATCTACTGCCTGCTGGCACCCAAGAATCAAGTCTAAAAACAATCAAGATTCAGGGAGTTGGTTCGGGCTCAAAGTACCGTTTTTTAACATTGGAGTTTTTATGTCTAACCTCTTTGCAAAGGACGCGTTGGCCGTTCCCTTTGAATTACTTCGAATGACGGACGTTGAGTCGGTTGGTGGTAAAAATGCCAGCTTAGGCGAGATGATTTCGCAACTCCCTCAGGGTGTCCGCGTCCCTACAGGCTTTGCAACCACAGCGCATGCATTTCGGGAGTTTTTAAAGCACGGCGGTTTGGTTGATCGCATCAACCAAAAATTAGACGCCTTGGATGTGGAAGATGTTCGATCCTTGGCCCTGGTGGGCGCTGAGATTCGTGGTTTGGTGGAGGCGCAGCCTTTTCCTGCAAATTTGGAAAAGGCTATTCGTGAGCAATTTGAAGTTCTGAGCGCTGGCAATGCGCAGACTTCTTTTGCTGTGCGTTCCTCGGCCACTGCCGAAGATTTGCCAGATGCCTCTTTTGCTGGTCAGCAAGAAACTTTTTTAAATGTGCTTGGCATCGATGACGTCCTGCACAAGATGAAGGAAGTGTTTGCTTCTTTGTACAACGACCGCGCGATCAGTTACCGCGTTCATAAAGGTTTTGCTCACGCAGAAGTGGCATTGTCAGCAGGTGTACAGCGCATGGTTCGCTCTGACTTGGGTGCTGCGGGTGTGATGTTCACGATTGACACTGAAACGGGTTTTGAAGATGTGGTGTTCATCACATCCAGTTATGGCCTGGGCGAAACAGTGGTGCAGGGCGCTGTGAATCCCGATGAATTTTATGTACACAAGCCCATGCTGGCAGCTGGTAAAAAAGCTGTCATTCGACGCAATTTGGGCTCCAAGCTTCTTCAAATGATTTTCTCTACACCCGAAGAAAAAGCCAGCTCAGGCAAACTGGTGAAAACTGTAGACGTGGACATGGCGTTGCGAAACCGCTACTCCCTGTCTGATGCAGACGTTACCCAACTGGCGCAATACGCCATGGTGATTGAAAAACATTACGGTCGCCCCATGGACATCGAATGGGGCAAAGATGGCGCCGACGGCTTGATCTATATTTTGCAAGCTCGACCTGAAACTGTGAAGAGCCAATCCAAAGGCGCTGCAGAACTTCGTTACAAACTCAAAGGCAAAGGTGCGGTGCTGGCTGAGGGTCGCGCTATCGGCCAAAAAATTGGCACTGGGCCTGTTCGTTTGGTGCACAGTATTTCAGAAATGGACCAAGTTCAAGCTGGTGATGTCTTGGTGACTGATATGACAGATCCCAATTGGGAGCCTGTGATGAAGCGTGCCAGCGCTATCGTGACCAACCGGGGAGGGCGCACTTGCCATGCTGCCATCATTGCCCGAGAGTTGGGTATTCCTGCGGTGGTGGGTTGTGGCAATGCCACGGCCCAATTGACTGAAGGCACCCTTGTCACCGTGAGTTGTGCCGAAGGCGATACAGGCCGAATTTACGACGGCTTGCTGGAAACGGAAGTGACTGAGGTGATCAGAGGCGCCATGCCCGAAATTGCCACCAAAATCATGATGAACGTTGGCAATCCACAGTTGGCATTTGACTTTGCTCAATTGCCCAACCAGGGTGTTGGCTTGGCGCGATTGGAGTTCATCATCAACAACAACATTGGTGTTCATCCTAAAGCTATTTTGGATTACCCCAATATCGATGCCGACTTGAAAAAAGCGGTCGAGTCTGTGGCGCGAGGCCATGCTTCACCCAAGGCGTTTTACATCGACAAAGTCACAGAAGGTGTGGCCAGCATTGCCGCTGCCTTTTGGCCAAAGCCTGTCATTGTTCGCTTGTCAGATTTCAAGAGCAATGAGTACCGGAAACTCATTGGCGGTAGCCGTTATGAACCTGAAGAAGAAAATCCCATGTTAGGTTTTCGCGGTGCAGCACGCTATATCAGCGAAGATTTTGGCGAGGCCTTTGCCATGGAGTGTGAAGCCATTAAGCGCGTTCGAGGCGAGATGGGACTGACCAATGTGCAAGTCATGGTTCCGTTTGTTCGCACCTTGGGCCAAGCTGATCGAGTCACTCAATTGTTGGGCAAGCACGGACTGAAGCGCGGCCAAGATGAATTGAAACTCATCATGATGTGTGAAGTACCCAGCAACGCCATCTTGGCAGAGCAGTTTTTGGAATACTTTGATGGCTTTTCAATTGGCTCTAACGACCTGACGCAACTCACATTGGGTTTAGACCGCGACTCTGGCTTGGCGTTGTTGGCTGTCGATTTTGACGAGCGAGATTTGGCAGTTCAAACCCTGATATCACAAGCCATTCAGGCGTGCCTACGGCAGGGTAAATATGTTGGCATTTGTGGTCAAGGCCCTAGCGATCATCCAGACTTTGCACGCTGGCTCATGGCGCAGGGCATCAGTTCTATCTCATTGAATCCAGACACGGTGGTGGAAACCTGGACGCAACTTGGAAAAGCAGATTGAAACCCTCCGCATCGTTCCAACAACAATATGACGCCTACAAGTGGCGACTACATCGCAACGTTTTGACTTACGTTATTTTGTTGATTTGCTTGATGGGTGTGATGGGCTGGGCGGAACATGAGGGTCTTTCAAGAAATTTGATTGGCCCTATTTTTTTGTTTTCAACGGTTATGATTTACGCCTTCATTGGTGTCGCAGGTCGAACTTCCAATGCAGAAGAATATTACGTAGCTGGCCGGCGCATTCCAGCTTTTTACAATGGCATGGCAACAGCCGCAGACTGGATGAGCGCTGCTTCATTCATCAGTCTGGCCGGAGCACTTTACTTGCAAGGATTCTCTGGCAGTGGCGATCAAGCCGGCGGCTTGGCTTATGTCATGGGATGGACCGGCGGATTTTGCTTGGTGGCATTTCTCATCGCGCCCCATTTGCGGTCTATGAACCTGTACACCTTGCCAGATTTTTTCAGCCAACGCTTTGGCGGCCGTTGGCCAAGGTTGTTGGCAGCATGGTCGGCCATTTTGTGTTCATTCACCTATGTGGTTGCGCAGATCTATGGCGTTGGCCTGATTGCATCACGCCTCACTGGCGTGCAGTTTGAAATTGGTATTTTGCTGGGCTTGGGGGGCATCTTGTTGTGTTCCTTTTTAGGCGGCATGCGAGCCATTACTTGGACACAAGTTGCACAGTACATCATTTTGATGATGGCATTTTTAATTCCTGTTTCATGGCTGGCCTTCAAACAAATGGGGACACCCATGGCGCCGTTGGCTTACGGCGCACAGCTTACGAAGATTGCAGATTTAGAGCAAAAGCTCATTTCAGACCCGTCTGAGTTGACCGTCAGGCAAGAGTATTTGCGTCGCGCTGATGCGCTCCGTACAAAGCTGGAAAATATCGAGGCATCTTTGCAAAATGAGCGTTACATGCTTGAGCAGCACGTGAGAGATTTAAAACTTCAAAACGCTGAATTTTCGGTGATCACAAAAGCTCGGCGCGATTTGCAAGCATTGCCCAAAAGTACCTCTGAGGCGCAGGAGGTTTGGCACAAGGCAATGCTCGAAAACTATGAGCGTTCAAAGCCTTTGGGAGGCATGCCTCTGCATGGAAAGCCTTTTCAGGGAGAGCCGGATGGCACACTGCAAGAGCAAGAACTTTTCAATCACTCGCGCATCAATTTTGTTGCACTTATTTTTTGCCTCATGGCCGGCACTGCTGGCTTGCCGCATTTGTTAACTCGCTTCTACACAGTTCCCAACGAAGCTGAGGCGAGGCTGTCGGTCGCGTGGTCTTTGTTTTTCATTGTCATTTTGTATCTCAGTGCACCCGCATTGGCCGTTCTTGTGAAATTTGAGGTCATGAACAACTTGGTGGGTAGTTCCTTCTCTGAATTACCCCACTGGCTTGCTCAGTGGTCGCGGGTTGACAGCGCTTTGGTCGAAGTAGCAGATGTGAATTTGGATGGCATCTTGCAATTTGGTGAGCTTCGGTTGGGTGCAGATCTGATCATGTTGGCCAGCCCTGAATTGGCTGGGCTGCCTTATGTCATATCAGGCTTGGTGGCAGCCGGTGGTTTCGCAGCAGCTTTGTCTACGGCAGACGGATTGCTTTTGACCATCAGCAACGCTTTTGTGCACGATATGCGCTTGGGCATGAAAAATGGCGTCGAATCTCAAGAAGGGCGTGTGATTTTGTCCAAGTTTGCTTTGTTGGCCGTCGCCATGTGCGCCGCCATGGTGGCCGCCTGGAAGCCTGCTCAAATTTTGGCTTTGGTCTCAGCTTCATTTTCTTTGGCGGCTTCCGCTTTCTTTCCTGGCATGGTCCTGGGCATTTTCTGGAAGGGCGCCAGTCGCAAGGGTGTGGTTTTAGGCATGATTTTGGGCCTGTTCACCACGCTGCTTTACATGACGCTCAATGCGCCATCGGTTCGAGCGGCGTTTCGTTGGCCATTAGAAGCCGGTTTGTTACTAGGTATTCAACCTATTTCTGCTGGTGTTTTGGGGGTGCCAGTTGGATTCTTGGCCATTTTGTTGGGAAGTTGGGTCTGGCCAGACCGACCCATGACGCCCCCTGAACCTCAAGCACCCTCCCAAAACCCCTATCCAGGACTCTAATTCCTAAGCTATAATCGCGGGCTTACCTTGCTGCACCCCATCCGACGCTGGGGGTAGCTTTTTATCAGAACCCATCGGGTTCAAAACCAAAAGGAGTCTCAATGCGTCATTATGAAATCATTTTGCTGATTCACCCGGATCAGAGCGAACAAGTTCCAGCCATG
>CANHXV010000022.1 GCA_947464665.1 Comamonadaceae bacterium | reverse complement strand
TGACCGGAGTCGCCTAAAATTTGTCAATGACCCCGATAGGGGCGCGCAAAGCCGTTCAAAGGCAAAAGCAGGAGACAAAGATGCGTATTTTGATTGCCGAAGACGATCAGGTATTGGCCGATGGCTTGTTGAGGACCTTGCGCAGCGGCGGCGCCGCCGTAGATCATGTGGCCAGCGGCTCAGAGGCCGATGCAGCCCTCATGACCAACAACGAATTTGATTTGCTCATTCTGGATTTGGGCTTGCCCAAAATGCACGGCTTAGAGGTTTTGAAAAAGTTGCGTTCACGGGGCTCAACGCTACCGGTTTTGATTCTCACGGCAGCCGACAGCGTGGAAGAACGCGTCAAAGGTTTGGACTATGGCGCAGACGATTACATGGCCAAGCCCTTTAGCTTGCAAGAGCTTGAAGCCCGCGTGCGAGCACTGACGCGCCGTGGCATGGGCGGCGCCACCTCACAAATCAAACATGGCCCCTTGATCTATGACCAATCAGGGCGTGTGGCCACCATTGATGGCAAGATGGTTGAGTTGTCGGCGCGTGAATTGGGTTTGCTAGAGGTCCTGTTGCAACGCGCGGGTCGATTGGTCAGTAAAGACCAATTGGTCGAGCGTTTGTGTGAGTGGGGCGAAGAGGTGAGCAACAACGCCATTGAGGTATACATCCATCGCTTGCGAAAGAAAATTGAGAAAGGTCCAATTCGCATTGCAACAGTGCGAGGACTTGGGTATTGCCTTGAAAAAATCCCAGGATAACGGTGCCGTGAACACCTTTGGTGAATGAGCCGAAAAAATTGGCAAATGTCTTTTTTTCGCCGCGAGCAACGCTCGTTGTTTGGCGAAATTTTAGATTGGATGCTCACCCCACTTCTGTTGCTGTGGCCAGTGAGTTTGGCGCTCACTTGGTTGGTGGCGCAGGGGCTTGCAAACAAACCATTTGATCGCGCTTTGGTCTACAACGTCCAAGCGCTTGCGCAATTGGTCAAGTTAAGTCCAGACCAGCAACGCATTCAATTTAATCTACCCCAGCCCGCCAGCGAATTGCTGCGCGCCGATGATGCCGATTTGGTTTATTACCAAGTCATTGGACCCAAAGGTGAATTGCTCGGTGGCGATCGCGATTTGCCGCAACCTCAAGACGAGGAAAAACTAAGCAGCTACGACGTCAAAATTCGCGACGATGAAATGCGCAGCCTTGAGGTTCGGGTGGCTTATACCTGGGTTCAATTAACTTCTGAAAAATCGACGGCCGGATTGGGCCCCGTCCTTGTTCAAGTTGCAGAAACTCGAGAGAAAAGATCGGTCTTGGCGACAGAAATTATCAAAGGGGTGATGCTGCCTCAGTTTGCTATTTTGCCCTTGGCTGTTTTGCTGGTTTGGTTGGCCTTGGTCCGCGGCATCAAGCCGCTGTCGGAATTGGAAGAGCGCATTCGCGCAAGAAAATCCGATGACCTGAGTCCTTTGGATGAAAAAACAGTGCCATTGGAAGTGGCCCCCCTGGTGTCCTCCGTCAATGATTTGTTGCGCCGTTTAAAGGATTCAATTGGGACCCAAAAAAGATTCTTAGCAGACGCTGCCCACCAATTGAAAACACCACTGGCTGGTTTGCGCATGCAAGCGGACTTGGCGCAAAGAAAAGATGCCGGAGAAGAAGAGTTAAAACAGTCGCTACAACAAATTGGTCGTGCCAGTGTGCAAGCTACGCACACCGTCAATCAACTGTTGTCATTGGCTCGCGCAGAAGGCGCTGGTGCCATTGATTTGCAACTGTGTGACATGGCGACCCTGATCAGCGAGGTGCTCAATGACTCATTGCCCCATGCCATGGACAAGGGACTTGACCTGGGGTTTGACGGTGTCGACACGGAAGAGAAGCGTCGCTTCTTGACAGTCCAAGGCAACCCGACGCTGCTCAAAGAGATGATTCGAAACTTGGTTGACAACGCCATTCATTACACCCCCAGCACAAAAGAGCGAACAGGCGTCATCACAGTACGCCTCTTGGTAGACCCCTACAGTCAAGCCTTGGCCGTGCAAGTCGAAGACAACGGCCCGGGCATCAGCGCAGCCGAAAGAGAGCGTGTGTTTGAACCTTTTTACCGGGCCTTAGGTAGCAATGTGGATGGCTCTGGCTTGGGCTTGCCCATTGTGAGAGAAATTGCACAGCGCCACGGCGCCACCGTCACAGTTGAGATGGCCCACCCCGGACAGACACCGCCAGGCGCTTGTTTCACCATTCGTTTTTCGGGCGGACCCTTTGCCAATAGCCTTTAGGCTTTGAACAAGTTCAGTTGAAGCCGTTCGCGCGCGATGACTTCACCAACAGACTTGTCATTCGCTATCTTTTGAATGTGTGCCCACAATAGAGCGTAAGCGCTGGGGTCGATGCCAGCAATCGAGCCCCAACGGGTGAGCGTCAGCGCATAGGCATCCAAGGGCCCCAGTTGATCACCCGACAACCAAGCACGGGGCGTTGTGGCACGAACCAAACTTTCCAATTCAAACAACAAGCCTTTGTAAACCTGTGCGTTAAATTCTTTCAAATTGGCTTGAACATCTGCTTGCTCGCTGAATTTTTGCGGCATGAAAATATGTGTGAATGTCGGATGAACGGTATTGTTCATCCAGGCCAGAGTTTCGATGGCCTTGGCCCGGGCCATTGGCGACGTTGGCAAAAACTTTGCTTCAGGAAACTTCTGATCGAGGTACAAAACGATGGCCACAATCTGTGTGATCACCTGTCCATCGTCAACCAAAACCGGCACTTGAGCGCGAGGATTGATGGCTTTGTAGTCGGCTTCGTGTTGCTCACCTTTGTGCAATTTGACCATGACGGGTTCGTACGCCACACCGGCCAGTTGCAACATGCAATGGGGCACAAACGAACAAGCACCCGGTGAAAAATAAAGTTTCAAGCTCATGAGGTTTTCCTTGTAATGACCAAGTTGTCGGGCTGGATCTGCTGCAAAGTGCGCGAGGGCTCGCGTGCATTCTCGGGCCCAAAATCCCAAGCTTCAAAGAGACCATCACGCCAACCATAGAGCAGCGCATTGGAAAGCATCAAAATCAGAATCAGCCAGCGCAGTTTCAAATGTTTCATTTTGGCCGAACACTCACTTCTGCGCTACTGACGCTCACCCGGCCTTGCAGCGTGTCAATTTGCAAGGCCCCTTGCGCGTCGACTCCTGCGCACACACCCATCAGGCCATCGCTGGTTGTGACGTCTAGACCGAGTAGTGCGTCGCGCGCCTTGAATCTATTTTGTAAAGGGCTGAATCCGTTCGTTTCAAAAAACCTCAAAGCGTCCAGCAAAGGCTTGGCAACGCGCTCCAAAGCCAACGGTGCGCTAGCCCCTTGCCAGATCTCAGAAAGAGCCGCAGCAGGCGTTCTGAGGTCTTTGTGGGTGGGCAGTTGGATGTTCAAGCCCACACCGATCACGGCATAGCTTTGATCGCCTTGGCTGGCCGCTTCTATCAAAATACCACCGAGCTTTCTTTGATGGCACCACAAGTCGTTGGGCCATTTGAGTTGGATGTCTTCGCCCAGCGACTCGGCCAAGCAGAGCCCGACGGCCAGAGATAGACCCGACCAATTGCCAGGTTGGTAAGGCAGGCCAATTGAGAAAGTGAGTGCATGCGCTGGTTCGGCAACCCACGCCCGCCCTTGACGCCCTCGCCCCGCTGATTGGTACTCAGCAATCAACAAAATAGGATCTTGAATGCCTTCTCGGGCTCGTCGCATCAACTCGCTGTTGCTGGAGTCGATTTCTGGCAGGATCTCGATGCTGAAGCCAGGCCATTGCGGCACCACGGACTGCCAGATGGCTTCCGCGGGCCAGCGATGAAGGGGAGCCCCAGTGTTCAAGGTCGCCTCTAATCAGTTTAGTGGGAATCAGGCCGATTTTTTCTTGGCCAACTTCAGCTCTTTTTTGAGCTTCTTGATTTTCTTTTCAATCTTTTTAATTTGACTGGGAATTTTAGGCGTTGCGGGGCGGCGTTTGGGAGCCAGCAATGTTTTGCGGCAATTGGCACTGCCACACCAGCAAGGGTATTCTGCCTTGAGCTTGGGCGTATAAGGCTCGTCAATGATCAAGCCATAGTCGTAATTGAGCTCTTCACCTGCCTTGATATTGCGCAGGGCTTTGATGAAGATGCGGTCGTTCTCTTCATCAGCTTCGCAGTTGGGGTTGCAGCTGTGATTGATCCATCTAGACGAGTTGCCGCCGTGCAACGCGTCAATCACCTTGTCTTCGTTCACATGGAAGTAGAAGGTGTGGTTGGGGTCGGAGGGGTCATGCGGGTGGCGATCTTGTGCTTCATCCCAGCTGATGACCTCGCCGACATACTCGTACAAGGTCTCGCCTTCAGCGATGTCTAGCAGCGCAAAGACGCCTTTGCCGTGGACGCCTGATCGGCGCACCTGAACCCGACGGCCAGCTGCAGCTGAAGTCGATGACTTAGCATCAGGCTTGGCGGCGGGTTTTGAGGTCGATTTTGTCAAGGTGAGATTATTTTTGACCACAGCGTGAAAAATTTGTTATTGTGAAAACATGTGGGCGCGCGTGTGCGCGTGCCCGTGTGTGTACACGTGCGCATGCGCGCACGCGAGACCGGATTGTATGAGATGAAAACATTGGTAATTGCAGAGAAGCCTTCGGTGGCTCAAGATATCGTGCGTGCTTTGACGCCGATTGCGGGTAAGTTTGAGAAACACGAGGATCACTTTGAGAGTGAAACCTATGTGGTGACCAGCGCCGTGGGCCACTTGGTGGAAATTCAGGCGCCCGAGAAATTTGACGTGAAGCGAGGCAAGTGGAGCTTTGCCCATTTGCCCGTTATTCCGCCCTACTTCGACCTCAAGCCCGTCGACAAAACCAAAACGCGTCTGAATGCGGTGGTGAAACAAGCCAAGCGCAAAGATGTGGGAGCCTTGATCAACGCCTGCGATGCGGGCCGTGAGGGTGAACTCATTTTCCGTTTGATTGAGCAATATGCGGGCACGCAAAAGGCTGGGCAAACCATTGCCTTGGGCAAGCCCGTCCAGCGCCTGTGGTTGCAGAGCATGACGCCACAAGCCATTCGCGACGGTTTTGACAAGCTGCGCTCGAACCAACAAATGCAAGGCTTGGCCGATGCAGCCCGCAGCCGCTCTGAGGCCGACTGGCTGGTGGGCATCAATGGCACCCGTGCCATGACGGCTTTCAACTCTCGAGATGGTGGCTTCTTCTTAACCACTGTCGGCCGTGTCCAAACGCCTACGCTGGCCGTGGTCGTAGAGCGCGAAGAGCAAATTCGCAAGTTCATCAGCCGCGACTATTGGGAAGTTCACGCGCAGTTTGATGCGGCGGCGGGTACCTACCCAGGCAAGTGGTTCAACACGGCATGGAAAAAAGACGCAGAAGACGCAGAGAAAAAAGCCGATCGTGTGTGGACTGCGACTGAAGCGGACGCCATTGTGCAGGCTGTCAAAGGTGCCAAAGCCACTGTGAAGGAGGAAGCCAAGCCTACTACGCAGGCCAGCCCCTTGCTGTTTGATTTGACTTCATTGCAACGCGAAGCCAACGGTAAATTCGGATTTTCTGCCAAAACGACTTTGTCGCTGGCGCAGTCTTTGTACGAGCGCCATAAAGCCCTCACCTACCCCCGGACCGATTCACGGGCCCTGCCTGAAGACTACCTGCCTGTGGCCAAGGACACCTTCAACATGCTGGCCGACAGTGGTATGAAGCATTTGGCACCTCACGCGCTGACAGCGCTCAATAACGGCTATATCAAGCCTAGCAAGCGAATTTTTGACAACGCCAAGGTCAGCGATCACTTTGCGATCATTCCCACCCTGCAGGCCCCTTCAGGCTTGTCTGATGCGGAACAAAAACTGTATGACTTGGTGGTGCGCCGTTTCATGGCGGTGTTTTTCCCAAGTGCTGAATACTTGGTAACCACCCGCATTAGCACCGCGGCCGGACACAGTTTCAAAACAGAAGGCAAAGTCTTGGTCAAACCAGGTTGGTTGGCCATCTACGGTAAAGAAGCGGCCGACGAGGTGGACGATGCCAAAGAAGGCGACAAAGGTCAAAACTTGGTGGCTGTAGCACCAGGAGAGCAAGTGGGTGTGGGATCGGTTGAAAGCAAACCCCTTAAAACACGACCACCTGCACGCTATTCAGAAGCTACTTTGCTGGGTGCCATGGAGGGCGCTGGCAAGATGGTGGACGATGACGAATTGCGTGAGGCCATGCAAGAAAAGGGTTTGGGCACGCCAGCCACGCGCGCTGCCATCATTGAGGGTCTCATCAACGAGAAATACATTTTGCGCGATGGCCGCGAAATGATTCCCACTGCCAAAGCTTTTCAATTGATGACTTTATTGCGCGGCTTGGGTGTGGAAGAGTTGTCCAAGCCCGAACTCACAGGCGATTGGGAATACAAGCTCTCGCAAATGGAGCATGGCAAACTCAGTCGCGAAGACTTCATGCGCCAGATTGCCGACATGACTGAGCGCATCGTCAAGAAAGCGAAAGAATACGACCGCGACACCATTCCGGGTGATTACGCCACCTTGAGCACACCCTGCCCTACGTGTGGCGGCATTGTCAAAGAGAACTATCGCCGCTATGCCTGCGTGGGCAAAGATGCTGCGGCCGATGACACTGCGGCAGCAGGTTGTGGTTTTTCATTTGGTAAAACACCTGCAGGCCGCACCTTTGAGCAGGCTGAAGTTGAGCAGTTCCTGCGCGATAAAAAGATTGGTCCTCTGGAAGGCTTTCGCTCCAAAGCCGGCTGGCCATTCACTTCTGAAATTGCCCTGAAGTACAACGAAGAAGAGAAAAATTGGAAGCTCGAGTTTGATTTTGGCAATGACAAAAAGAACGAAGAGACTGGCGAGATTGTTGACTTCACAGGCAGCGAGTCTTTGGGGGCTTGTCCTAAATGCGGCGGTGCTGTGCACGAGCACGGCAGCAACTATGTGTGCGAAAAAGCCGTGCCGACAGAGGGCCAACCCACACCCACTTGCAATTTCAAGAGCGGCAAAATTGTGTTGCAGCAAGTGGTTGAGCGAGAGCAGATTGCCAAGTTGTTGAGCGACGGCAAAACAGATTTGCTAGAAAAATTTGTGAGCAATCGAACGCGCCGTGCTTTCAAAGCTTTCCTGGCGTGGAACGCTGAAGAAGACAAAGTGGTGTTTGAATTTGAGCCCCGCAAGAGCAAATTCCCGCCGCGCAAAACACCGGCAAAATTTGTTGCTGGGGCTAAAACAGCTGCAGGTAAATCGGCCACCAAATCTGCCAAAGCACCAAAGAAAGCCGCTGCGAAGAAAACAGCGGCCGTCAAAACACCGCGCAAAGCGGCCGTGGGCAACCTCACGCCCAGCGCCGACTTGGCCGCAGTGATTGGCACTGACAAAGTGGCGCGCACAGAAGTGGTGAAGAAGTTGTGGGACTACATCAAGGCGCAAGGCTTACAAGACCCGACCAACAAGCGCGCTATCAACGCCGATGCCAAACTCAAACCGGTGTTTGGCAAAGACCAAATCACGATGTTTGAGTTGGCTGGTCTGATCGGCAAACACTTGTCATAAAAAAAACCCAGCCAGAAATGGGGGGTTTTTTGCATTCACACCAAAGTGTGTGTGGCTTTACTTGGAAATGACGCGAACCATTTCTAAGCACTTGTTAGAGTAGCCCCACTCATTGTCATACCAACTGACAATTTTCACGAAGGTTGAGTCCAAGGCCAAACCGGCGTCGGCATCAAACACGCTGGTGCAGGGCTCACCGCGGAAGTCTGAGGCCACCACTTTGTCTTCGGTGTAACCGAGCACACCTTTCAAGGCCCCTTGTGATTGGGCTTTCATTTCTGCGCAAATTTCTGCGTAGGTGGCTTCTTTGTTGAGTTCAACGGTGAGGTCAACCACAGACACATCAGATGTCGGAACACGGAAAGACATGCCAGTGAGCTTTTTGTTCAACTCTGGAATGACCACGCCCACAGCTTTGGCGGCGCCCGTGCTGGAGGGAATGATGTTTTCCAAGATACCGCGGCCGCCGCGCCAGTCTTTGTTGCTAGGGCCGTCCACTGTTTTCTGTGTAGCAGTAGCTGCGTGAAC
This sequence comes from Comamonadaceae bacterium, assembly GCA_947464665.1. Classification (GTDB taxonomy): domain Bacteria; phylum Pseudomonadota; class Gammaproteobacteria; order Burkholderiales; family Burkholderiaceae_C; genus Limnohabitans_A. The sequence continues at coordinate 9,016 of CANHXV010000022.1, read as the reverse complement.
GGTGGTCATCAAACCACGCTTGATGCCCCATTTGTCGTTCAATACTTTGGCCACAGGTGCCAAGCAGTTGGTGGTGCAAGAAGCGTTGGACACAATGGCTTGGCCTGCATAGGTTTTGTCGTTCACACCAAATACGAACATGGGGGTGTCGTCTTTAGAAGGTGCAGACATTAAGACTTTTTTGGCGCCAGCGGCCAAGTGTTTTTCAGCAGAGGCTTTGTCCAAGAACAAACCGGTGGCTTCGATCACGATGTCAGCACCGACTTCACGCCACTTGAGGGCAGAAGGATCGCGTTCTTGGGTCAAACGAATTTTGCGGCCATTTACGATCAGGTTGTTGCCTTCCACCGACACGTCGCCTTTGAAGCGGCCGTGCACGCTGTCGTACTTGAGCATGTAGGCCAAGTAGTCGGGCTCGAGTAAGTCGTTGATGCCAACCACTTCGATGTCAGAAAAATTTTGAACAGCTGCGCGAAACACCATCCGGCCGATGCGACCGAAGCCGTTGATACCTATTTTGATCGCCATGATCTATTTCCTTTAAAGTTAAATTTGAATTTGTTTCAAGTGCAGCGCGAAGTGAAGATTTATTTCTTCTGCAAAGCCGCTTGCACGGTCTCGGCCACGTTCTCTGCCGTGAAGCCAAAGTGTTTGAAAAGCACAGGTGCTGGCGCAGACTCACCGTAAGTGTCAATGCCGACCACAGCGGCAACACCATATTTCCACCAGCCATCGGTGCTGCCCATCTCGACTGCCACACGGGGCAAACCGGCTGGCAAGACTTCAGATTTGTAACTGCTGGTTTGACGATCGAAGGTGGTGGTACTGGGCATGGACACCACACGCACACCAATGTTCTTCGCGGCCAACAACTCTTGAGCCTTCAAAGCCAATTGAACTTCAGAGCCAGTGGCAATGATCACGGCTTTCGTCTTCTTGATGCCAACGCGTAAAGGCTCAGCCAACACATAAGCACCGCGGCTAATCTCGCCCAAATCCGACTTGGGAGAGTAAGGCAGGTTTTGACGAGACAACAACAATGCCGTGGGGCGGTCTTTGTTTTCTAAAGCTACGGCCCATGCCACAGTGGTTTCTGCCGTATCAGCAGGACGCCACACATCAAGGCCAGGAATCAAACGCAAGCTGGCAGCGTGCTCAACGGACTGGTGTGTCGGGCCGTCTTCACCCAAGCCAATCGAGTCGTGAGTGAACACGTGAATGACGCGCTGCTTCATGAGCGCAGCCATGCGAATGGCATTGCGTGAGTAATCGCTGAAGGTGAGGAAGGTGCCGCCGTAAGGGATGAAGCCGCCGTGCAAAGTGACACCATTCATGATGGCGGCCATGCCAAACTCGCGCACACCATAATTGATGTGACGACCCATTTGACCTTTGTCGTTCTTCACCACATCGCCAGCCAAGTTGATCCGCAATGCGGGTGTGGAAGATGTGTTGGTGAGGTTAGAGCCTGTGAGGTCGGCAGAGCCGCCCAACATTTCAGGCAAGGCCGCCGTGAAAGCTTCCAGTGCCAATTGGCTGGCTTTGCGGCTGGCCACAGTCTCTGCTTTGGTGTGCGCTGCAATGACGGCGTCTACCGCAGTTTGAGCAAAGTTCTTGGGCAACTCGCCCTTCATGCGGCGAACAAATTCTTTGGCCAAGGCGGGGTGTGCTGCTTTGTAGGCGGCAAAAGTTTTGTTCCACTCGGCTTCGCGCGCTGCGCCACTTTGCTTGGCGTCCCAGTGAGCGTAAACATCTTTGGGAATCACGAAAGGCTCGTGCGTCCAACCTAAGGCCGTACGTGTGAGTTTGATTTCTTCTGCGCCCAAAGGCTCTCCATGTGCTTTAGCGGTGTTGGCACGGTTGGGGCTGCCTTTGCCGATGGCTGTTTTGCAAACAATGAGTGTGGGCTTGTCGGGGCTGTTCTTTGCATCGGCAATGGCCTTGGCCACGGCTGCGGCATCGTGACCATTCACAGCGTCAATCACATTCCAACCATATGCGGCAAAACGCAGAGGCGTGTTGTCAATAAACCAAGGAGCCACTTGGCCGTCGATGGAGATGCCGTTATCGTCGTACATGGCAATCAGTTTGTTGAGCTTCCAAGCGCCAGCCAAAGCACACGCTTCGTGGCTGATGCCTTCCATCAAGCAACCATCGCCCATGAACACATAGGTGTGGTGGTCAACGATGGGGTGGCCGGGTTGGTTGAACTCAGTGGCCAACAATTTTTCGGCCAAGGCCATGCCCACCGCATTGGTGATGCCTTGTCCCAAAGGGCCTGTGGTAGTTTCTACGCCGGGTGTGATACCCACTTCGGGGTGACCGGCTGTTTTGCTGTGCAACTGGCGGAAGTTTTTCAACTCCGTCATGGGCAAGGGATAGCCTGTGAGGTGCAGCAAGGCATAAATCAGCATGGAGCCGTGGCCGTTGGACAAAACAAAGCGATCGCGGTTGGCCCAACGCGGGTTTTTCGGGTTGTGTTGCAAGTGCTCGCCCCACAAAGCCACAGCCATGTCGGCCATGCCCATGGGCGCGCCTGGGTGACCCGAATTGGCTTGTTGAACAGCGTCCATGGCCAAGGCGCGAATTGCATTGGCCATCTGTTGTGCTGCGGGTTGGGTAATTGCCATGGGGGCTCCAAATAAATAGTCGGGTTAAATTGACATGTAAGCCCATTATTTTACCGCCCATGCGCTTGCACAACCCCTACAGCATGGCAACATAGCGGCATGCCTTTGCACACCATGCAATCCAATAAAAAACTCGATGCGTTACAGCACGGGGCGGCCACCTCGCCTGAGGGATTGGCGAGCGCCATGATTTTGGCTGCGGGTCGCGGTGAACGCATGCGGCCCTTGACCGACACCACGCCCAAACCCATGCTTGCAGTGCATGGGAAACCATTGATGCAGTGGCACATGGAAGCTTTGGCCCGTGCTGGACACCACGATCAATTGATCAACACAGCATGGCTTGGCCCGCAAATTGAGGCACACTTTGGTTTGAACCACGCCTTGCCAAATGGCGGCAAGGTGAGTTTGCGCTACTCACATGAGGGCAAAGCGTTTGGCCATGCCCTTGAAACGGCGGGCGGCATTGTCAGGGCTTTGCCTTTCTTGGCGCCCGTTTTTTGGGTGGTGGCCGGCGACATTTACGCGCCCAAATTTGATTTTTCATCGCCGATTGCAGCTCAGTTTGCGCTAAGTGACAAGTTGGCCCACATTTGGATGGTCCCCAACCCTGCACACCATCCAAATGGAGACTTTGGCTTGTCCCCCGAGGGCTTGGCATTGAACTTACCCAAAACAGCCAATTTGTTCACTTTCAGCACATTTGCTTTGTACAAAAAAGAGTTTTTCGCCACCGCTTTGACGGGCCTGCCAGAGGGCAATCCGCAAGGTAAAGTCTCAGCGCTGGCCCCTTTGTTACGTGCTGCCATGGATCGCGGCTTGGTCAGTGCCAGCCTTTACACGGGTGCTTGGGCGGATGTAGGTACCCCTGAGCGCCTGAGGGAATTGAACCAATCACCTGCCACGCCTTAAACTCTTTGAACATTTCGAGAATGATCCAACAAGATGCCCATTGATTCAAATTTGTACGCCAATCGCCGTTCTCAATTGGCCGCCAAGATGGCAGCGCAAGCCCCCAACAGCATTGCCATTGTTCCCACCGCCCCTGAGCGACAACGCAATCGCGACAGTGACTTCCTGTTCAGACATGACAGTTATTTTTATTACTTAACAGGGTTTACCGAACCCAATGCTTGTTTGGTCTTAACTTCAGATGGCCATGCCACGGTGTTTTGTCAGCCCAAAGATTTAGAACGCGAAATTTGGGATGGCGTTCGATTAGGCCCTGATGCGGCCCCTTCGCAATTGGGCGTGCAACAGGCCTGGTCGGTGTCGGTCCTTGATGCCAAGTTGCCGACCTTGCTAGAAAACAAGTCGGTCGTTTGGTATCCCTTTGCAACCCACAAAGAATTGTCTGCGCGCATTGAAACGGGCCTGAACGCCGTTCGCTCGCGTGTGCGTTACGGCGCACTGTGCCCAGAGCAGCAACGCGATGTGTGCGGCATTTTGGATGAAATGCGTTTGGTGAAAGACGCACATGAACTGAACATCATGCGCCGCGCCTCCCAAATCAGTGCAGGTGCCCACATTCGCGCAATGAAACGATCTGCAAGCATGTTGAGAGCCGGTCAAGATGTGCGTGAATACCACCTGGATGCCGAATTGCTCCATGAATTTCGCCAACATGGCTCCCAATATCCAGCTTACGGCTCCATTGTGGCCGGCGGCGCCAATGCGTGTGTGCTGCACTACCGAGCTGATGCTGCGCCTATTTTGAGTGGTGATTTGGTTTTGATTGATGCAGGCTGTGAACTCGATGGCTATGCCAGTGACATTACCCGCACGTTTCCCGCTAACGGCAAATTCAGTCCGGCCCAACGCGAACTTTACGATTTGGTGTTGGCCTCTCAAGAGGCGGCCATTGCAGCCACACATGAGGGCGCACGTTTTGTAGACCCGCACGAAGCAGCAGTCAAGGTGTTGTCCCAAGGCATGCTGGATGTCGGCCTTTTAGATACCCACAAAGTGGGCACTGTGCAAGATGTGATCGCCAATCGAAGCTATTTCCAGTTTTACATGCACCGAACCGGCCATTGGCTTGGCATGGATGTGCATGACTGCGGTAGTTACATAGAGCCGTCGGAGGTTGGCAAATTCAGTGAGCGCAAAGACCCCTTGAGCGGGGAGTTGATCAAGGACCGACCCAGCCGCATTTTGCGACCTGGCATGGTCTTGACCATTGAGCCGGGCATTTATGTCAGGCCGGCTCCAGGTGTGCCAGAGCGTTTCCACAACATTGGCATTCGCATTGAGGACGATGCCGTCGTGACAGCGAAAGGCTGTGAAATGATCACGCGCGGCGTACCGGTCAAAGCAAATGAAATTGAAGCACTCATGCGTGCTTGAGCCCAAAAGCAGGCCCTCGATTCGGGGGTCTAGAATCAGACCTTGCAAAACGCTAGGCTCTTCACTCGGTGAAGCCTGCGGCGCTTGCCACATAGGAGATCGTACATGACCCAAGACAATGCTGAAGAACGCCGCGCTCAGTTGCGCCGTGCCGCCCTCGAATATCACGAATTTCCTACTCCCGGCAAAATCTCCATTGCAGCCACCAAGCAATTGGTGAATCAGCACGACTTGGCCTTGGCCTATTCGCCTGGTGTGGCTGCGCCGTGCGAAGAAATTGTCAAAGACCCCAACGCGGCATTCAAATACACCAGCCGTGGTAATTTGGTCGGCGTGATCACCAACGGAACAGCCGTGCTGGGGTTGGGTGACATTGGCCCCTTGGCCGGCAAGCCCGTCATGGAGGGCAAAGCGGTGCTCTTCAAAAAATTCTCTGGCATTGATGTGTTTGACATTGAAATCAACGAAAAAGACCCTGAGAAGTTGGTCGAAATCATTGCTGCCTTAGAGCCCACTTTTGGCGGCATCAACTTAGAAGACATCAAGGCACCCGATTGTTTCTATGTCGAGCGTAAATTACGCGAACGCATGAAAATTCCTGTTTTCCACGACGATCAGCACGGCACGGCTATCACGGTCGGCGCCGCTATTTTGAACGGTTTGAAAGTGGTAGGCAAAGATGTTAGCCAAGTGAAATTGGTCACCTCTGGCGCCGGTGCAGCGGCTTTGGCCTGCCTGGGTTTGTTGGTCAAGCTGGGCATTCCACGTGAAAATATTTGGGTCACCGATTTGGCAGGCTTGGTTTATGAAGGCCGCACCGAATTGATGGACGAAGACAAAATTCAATTTTCACAAAAAACATCGCAACGCACTTTGGCAGAGGCCATTGAAGGTGCGGATGTATTCTTGGGATTGTCCGCCGGTGGCGTGTTAAAGCAAGACATGGTGAAAAAAATGGCGGCCAAGCCTTTGATTTTTGCCTTGGCCAATCCCAATCCTGAAATTTTGCCTGAAGACGTCAAAGCTGTTCGCGATGACGCCATTATGGCCACTGGGCGAACCGACTACCCCAACCAAGTTAACAACGTTTTGTGCTTCCCCTATATTTTTCGGGGTGCCCTGGACAGCGGTGCAACCACCATCACCCAAGAGATGGAAATTGCCGCTGTCTATGCCATTGCTGAATTGGCGCAAGCAGAACAAAGTGAAGTGGTGGCTGCGGCCTATGCGGGCGAGCCCTTGGTTTTTGGCCCTGAATATTTAATTCCCAAGCCATTCGATCCTCGCTTGATGATCAAAATTGCGCCCGCAGTGGCGCAAGCAGCGGCTGACAGCGGCGTGGCGCTCAGGCCAATTGCTGACATGGAAGCGTATCGAGAGCGGCTGCAAAACTTTGTGTATGCGTCCGGCACCACCATGAAGCCAATTTACACGGCAGCCAAACGTGGCTTGAAAAAACGCGTGGCCTACAGCGAGGGCGAAGAAGAGCGCGTCTTGCGCGCTTCGCAAATTGTCAGCGACGAAGGTTTGGCGCGCCCCACCCTGATTGGCCGTCCATCGGTCATTGCTGAAAGAATTGAAAAATTTGGTCTGCGATTGAAAGAGGGCCTTGATTACGAGGTTGTCAATGTAGAGGACGATCACCGCTATCGCGACTTTTGGCAAACGTATCACCGCATGACAGAGCGCAAAGGCATCACGGTTCAAATGGCCAAGATAGAAATGCGTCGCCGCTTGTCTTTGATTGGAACGATGTTGCTGCACAAGGGCGATGTCGATGGCCTCATTTGTGGCACATGGGGAACCAACGCCACCCATTTGCCCTATGTGGAGCAAGTGATCGGAAAGCGACCAGGTGTGAATACATTTGCGTGCATGAACGGTTTGCTGTTACCCAACCGCCAAGTCTTTTTGGTCGACACGCATGTCAATTACGATCCAACAGCAGAACAGTTGGCCGAAATTACAGTCATGGCCGCCCACGAAATGAAACGCTTTGGCATCCACCCTAAGGCCGCCTTGTTGTCCCACTCGAACTTCGGCACGTCCAATGAACCAAGCGCAGTGAAAATGCGTGACACCTTGGCCTTGCTGCAGAAAAATGCGCCGTGGTTGGACGTGGATGGCGAAATGCATGGTGACATTGCCTTGGATGGCGAAGCCCGAGCGTTGCTGATGCCCAATGGCACTTTGCATGGCGATGCCAACCTCTTGGTCTGTCCCAACATCGATGCAGCCAATATTTCCTACAACCTGCTGAAAACAGCTGCGGGCGGCAATATCGCCGTCGGTCCTGTTTTGTTGGGCGCTGCCAAACCCGTTCATATCCTCACGCCAAGCGCAACCGTGCGCCGAATTGTGAACATGACAGCCCTGACCGTCGCAGACGCAAACGCCGTTCGATAGCGCTTGCCAGAAAAATCCCCTTATTGGGGAAAGTACTTGCATTTTTCATCGCATTGGGGCACACTAAGGTCTTCGAATTTCCGGGTTTACCCGTGGGTTTTGAAGGTTAAAAGTGGGTTTGCGGCTTAGTTAAACAGGAATGAAATGCGCTTCAAAACGCTTGATTTTGCTGCAATAGCCGTCTGTTTGGGCCTTTTTCTTGCGTCTTGCACCAATATGGCGCAGGCCAAGTCAGTGTCTGAAGCAGTTGTAGGCGCTCCCATTGCGTTACAGGATTTGCCCAAAGAGGGCCAAGAAGTCTATCTGCTCATCCGTCAGGGTGGGCCGTTTCGATACGAAAAAGATGGGGTTATTTTTGGCAATCGAGAACGGCTATTGCCTCAAGCGAAGCGCGGTTTTTACCGCGAGTACACCGTCAAAACCCCAGGTGAAAAGAGCCGTGGCGCCCGACGAATTGTGTGTGGAGGTGAAGAGCCTCGCGTGCCAAAACATTGTTTTTACACGCAAGACCATTACGCAAGTTTTCGGGAAATTGTGAACGTACCGTGAAAGCGGTCGTTGCCACTGTTTGAAGTGATTTTAGAGATGAGTGCTTGCAAGCGAGCACTCGGTATATGTCAATCAAAAGCCCAAAAGGCTGGTTTTAAAAATTAGAGAGTGAGAACGGCGATGGACAAGCCAATTCGACAGGACCAAGAAACACCTTTGAAGGGTGTGCGGGCAAACATCGTCCAGTCGATTCGTGCATTTCGCGTCAGCGACCTGCAAGAAGCGGCCGATGGTTTGGGACAACACTTTTTGTATGCCAATTTGTCAAAGGCACAAAGCAAACAAGATGTGCTCGATTTGATCGCAGCACAGTTCACCTTGCCTTCGCATTTTGGCAAAAACTTTGATGCCTTGTATGACAGCATGACCGACCCGCTGCACAAGTCTGGCCCTCAGCCTGGCTTTATCGTGGTCTTGGAGCACATTCCTGCCAATTTAAAGTTTGACAAGGAAGCCCGCGAACAGTTGCTCGATATTTTCCGCGACACGGCCGATTATTGGGGTGACCGCAAAGTGCCTTTCCGCTGCTTCTATTCTTTCTCTGTTGCTCGTGCTGCTACTGCTGGTGCCGAGAAACTAGCGGATGCTGCTCCCGAGTTGGATGCCGATGGTGTTGAAATGCTGGTTGAAGAAGGCGAGAAAATGCCGACCGATAAGCTGGTCGATGTTTCACCTTTGGCGCTTCGCATGAGCAGCCCCTTCAATGCTGGCTATTGGCTCGCAGCCGCGTAATCAGCTTGCGCACTGTTAACTAAAAAAACTCAAACCTGCAAACGTCAACCTGCACCTGAGTAATAAAAGCGCAAAGGCCGAAACGCCGATGCGCTTTTTTTCATTGAACGTCAAGAATTTAAGGCCAAGGCCAACTGAAGGTACTCCTCAACTGGAACTTCTTCTGCACGGCGTTGCACATCAAAAGGGCCCGCAAAATTTCGCTCTGTTAACCACGCACCCAGCGTGTGCCTTAGCAGTTTGCGTCGTTGGCTGAAGGCCACTTGAACCATTTTTTCCAAGAGCTTCACGTCGATGTTGGCTGGGGCACTGCGCGGCACCATGCGCACAACTGCGCTGTCAACGCGCGGCGG
>CANHXV010000021.1 GCA_947464665.1 Comamonadaceae bacterium | reverse complement strand
AGAAATCAAAGCTTGGGTTCACAGCACGCAAGAACTCCCGCTAAAAACTTTGCTTTCTTCGCACGGTGTGGTCGTGCACGAAGATCCCTCGCAAATGGCACAACGCTTGGGTCTGCGTGTTGCAGAAGTTCAAGGCGCGGTTCAAATCAAAGCTGTCTTGCGGGGTGGCGCCGCCGAGAAAGCAGGCATGGCGGCTGGCGATGAATGGTGGGCCGTTACGAGCAGTAAAGCCAAAGCGACCACTTGGCGTTTGAAAAAACTGGAAGACTTGACCTTGATACTTGGCAACGAGAAGAAAGCCAAAGCCACCATCACGCGGGATCAAAAAGTGTTTGTCTTAGATTTAAGCGTGCCCACAGATGTTCACACCTGGCGCTTGAGTTATACCAACTCCGACCTGGCCCATAAAGCCCGAACCAGCGCATGGCTGGACGGCACTTCAAAAAACGCTTAACTGCGCTGAGTTATTTGCCACGCAGGTCAAGCACTCGCTTGGCTTTACCTTGGCTGCGCTCAACACCCCCCTCAGGGCGCAAATCAATTTCGACACTAGAGCCAATGTAAACCTTGATTTCATGTTGCAACATTTTGGCGGCAGCTCGGGCCTCGATGCTGTCGGGGGCTGTACCTGGGCGTGTTTCAACAGCCACCTTCAGGTTGTCCATGGGGCCCTCGCGCGTTAGCACGCATTGATAATGAGGCGCCAATTCGGGTCGCTTCAAAATCAGCTCTTCTATTTGTGTTGGAAAAACATTCACACCTCGAATGATCATCATGTCGTCGCTGCGGCCCGTGATTTTTTCCATACGGCGCATGGTTCTGGCTGTGCCTGGCAACAAACGGGTTAAATCGCGTGTGCGGTATCGAATGATGGGCAAAGCTTCTTTGGTGAGGCTGGTAAAGACGAGTTCGCCCATTTCACCATCGGCCACAGGCTCACCCGTGTCTGGGTTGATAATTTCTGGGTAGAAATGGTCTTCCCAAATGGTGGGGCCATCTTTCGTTTCAATGCACTCACTGGCCACGCCAGGCCCCATCACTTCTGACAGGCCGTATATATCAACCGCATCAATGCCCATCCGGTGCTCAATGGCTGCACGCATGTCGTTGGTCCATGGCTCAGCACCAAAAATACCAATGCGCAAGGAGCTGCTGCGAGGGTCAATGCCTTGGCGTTCAAACTCATCGGCAATGGCCAACATGTAGCTGGGCGTGACCATGATGATATCGGGCTTGAAGTCTTGAATCAGCTGCACTTGGCGTTCGGTTTGTCCGCCACCAAAAGGTACAACCGTGAGGCCCAATTTTTCTGCGCCATAGTGAGCACCCAAACCGCCAGTGAACAAGCCATAGCCATAGCTCACATGCACCATGTCACCCGCTTGAGCGCCGCCAGCACGAATGCTGCGAGCCACCACCGTAGCCCATGTGTCAATGTCGCGCTGGGTATAGCCCACCACAGTGGGCTTGCCGGTGGTACCACTTGAAGCATGAATGCGTGAGCAAGCTGAACGTGGCACTGCAAACATGCCATAGGGGTAGCTGTCGCGCAAATCTGCTTTGGTGGTAAATGGAAACTTAGCCAAGTCAGCCAACGATTGGCAATCACTTGGATGCACGCCGGCTGCATCAAACTTGACTTTGTAAACCGGCGAGTTGTCGTAGGCGTGTTGAAGCGTGGCTTTCAATCGTTTGAGTTGCAAGGAACGCAACTCGTCGATGCTGGCTTTTTCTATGGACTCTAAGGGCAAACGTGAGGGGATGCTCATGAAAATTCTCCGTCGTGATGCAGCTGTATCGAATTACTCAGGAATGACTGTGCCTTGGATTTGAGCGCTCTTGCCTCTGAACATGGCTATCACTTCGCCATTTTGATTGGTCACTTTCATGTCATAAATGCCGTGACGTCCGCTCAAGGCTTGCTCTTGCCCGACACAGGTCAGCACATCGCCCAGCTGACCTGATTTTAAAAATTCAATGCTGCAGCCTGCCGCAACGGCCACCTTGTTGTAGCTATTGCAGGCAAACGCGAAGGTGGAGTCGGCCAGCGTGAATATAAAACCACCATGGCAAATTTTATGACCATTCAAATGCATCTCTTTGACGGTCATTTGAATGACTGCACGGCCAGGCTCACATGAAAGGAGCTTCATGCCCATGGTGTCTTTGCTTGCAGTGTCAACCGCAAACATAGACACACCCACTTGTCTTGCCAAATCCATGGCAGCTTGCGAGGGTGTTGCTTGCTTATTGGTGGTGGCGGTCATGTTCATTCACCTTTGAAATTGGCTGGGCGTTTTTCCAAGAAAGCTTTGACGCCTTCAAAGTAATCGTGCGATTTACCCAGCGCAGATTGTGCATCGCGCTCTTGGTCAAGTTGCTCAGACAAGCTGCGCGTGTGGGCGCCGGCCATCAATTTGCGGGTGGCCACCAAGGCTTTGGTGGGCATGATGGCCAATTTTTCTGCCAAAGCAATGGCTGTTGCCAACGGGTCTTCCGAAACATCCCAAATCATGCCCCAAGCCTTGGCTTGCTCGGCCATCAATTTGTCGCCTGTCATGGCCAAAGCCAAAGCGCGGGGCAGGCCCAAACGCTCCACCAACAACCAACTGCTGCCGGCGTCTGGAATGAGGCCAATTTTGCTGAAGGCTTGAATAAAACTGGCTTGAGGCGCAGCAATGACAATGTCGCAAGCCATGGCAATGGAGGCACCCGCGCCAGCTGCCACGCCGTTGACTGCGGCCACAACCGGCATGCGCAAAGCTTGAATGCGGCGGGTGCTTGGGTTGAAGGCTTGGTCAATGATGGGACCAGGATCGGCACGCTTGACCATGTCGGGGCCAGGTGTGAAATCGAACTCTGATAAATCGGCCCCCGCACAAAAACCCCTGCCTGCGCCTGTCAACACCATGGCTCTGATTTCTGGATCGGCTTCGGCTTGGTCAAACGCTGCCCATAAGTCATGGTGCATTTGGCGCGTGAAGCTGTTCAAGGCTTGAGGGCGGTTCAAAGTGACCAAAGCCACGGCGCCGCGTTTTTCAAATGTCACTGACAAAGTTGGGTCTTGGGTCATGATGGCGTCCTGCCTGAATTTTGCTGAAGGGCTAAAACTGAAAATGTAACATTACCCGACCGATCGGTTGGCTAATATTTTCCCTTGATTGAAGCACCTTTTCATCCCGTTATAGTCAGGGGTAATGGTATTTAAAACCTGATTGGAGAATCCTTTTGTCTTACGAAAACATTGAAGTCCGCGTTGAAGGCGGCAAAGTTGGCATCGTCACCCTCAACCGCCCCAAAGCTCTAAACGCTTTGAATGGCCCCTTGATGGACGAATTGGGTACAGCACTCAAGGCATTCGATGCCGATGAAGACATTGGCTGCATCATCATCACCGGGAGCGAAAAAGCCTTTGCGGCCGGTGCCGACATCTCGGCCATGGCAAAGCACAATTTCAACAACGTCTACAAAGAAGACTTCATCACCCGCAATTGGGAAACCATTCGCAGCATTCGCAAACCCGTCATTGCAGCGGTCAGTGGCTTTGCACTAGGTGGTGGTTGCGAATTGGCGATGATGTGTGACTTCATCATTGCCGCAGAAAACGCCAAGTTTGGTCAGCCTGAAATCAAACTGGGCATCATTCCCGGCGCAGGCGGCACACAACGCTTGCCGCGCGCCGTAGGAAAATCAAAGGCCATGGACTTGGCTTTGACAGCCCGGATGATGGACGCGCAAGAAGCAGAGCGTTCAGGCTTGGTCAGCCGGGTGGTTCCCACTGACAAACTCATGGAAGAAGCCTTGGGCGCCGCCTTGGTCATTTGCGGTATGGGCCGGTTGGCTGTGATGGCTGCCAAGGAATCGGTCAATCGCGCGTTTGAAAGTGGTCTGAGCGATGGCGTGATGTTTGAGCGCCGCTTGTTCCATTCGATGTTTGCTACTGAGGATCAAAAGGAAGGCATGGATGCGTTTTTGAACAAACGTGCGCCTGTCTTTCAAAACAAATAAGTTAGCACGATTGCAAAACGCACTGACCTCGGCGCCTATTTTTCCCACCATTTGGCGACTGGCGTTACCCAATATTTTTGCTATGACCGCCAGCGCACTGGTGACCATCGCTGAAACTTGGTATGTGGGCCAACTGGGACTTCTCTCTCTTGCTGGCATGGCCTTGGTATTTCCGATGGTCATGTTGCAGCAGATGTTGTCTGCTGGCTCCATGGGAGGCGGTATTTCTTCGGCCATCAGTCGAGCATTGGGTGCAAATGACACGCCCAAGGCCAATGCCTTGGTTTTGCACGCTACGCTCATTGCGCTTGGCATCGGCCTTTTTTTTACTCTGATTTTTCTCTGGTTCAGTCGCCCTATCTTCACAGCAATGGGCGGTCAAGCAGAAGCACTTGAGCATTGCCTTGACTATGCGCACATTGCCTTTTTAGGGGCTGTGAGCATTTGGCTGACAAACTCATTCACGTCTGTGTTACGTGGCACCGGCAATATGCGCACGCCCTCCAAGGTGCTTCTCTCGGTATGCATCGGGCAAGTCGCCCTGAGTGGCATTTTGGGATTGGGCCTTGGCCCCATTCCTAGCTTTGGCATGGCAGGCGTTGCTGCTGGCAATGTGACAGCATATTCTGCAAGCGCCATTTATTTGTTCTTTTACTTGCGCTCTTCTCGCAGCCGGTTAAAGCTCAGCTTTAACAGCCCCTTGTCTCGCGCCTTGTTCATCGACATTCTAAAAGTAGGCGGTATGTCCAGCTTAAGTTCGCTCCAAACTGTGGCCACCATTGTGGTGGTCACGAGCTTGATCTCCAGTTTGGGCCCCGAAGCTTTAGCCGCCTATGGCATTGGCACTCGATTGGAATTTTTGTTAGTCCCGATCACCTTTGCTTTTGGCGTGGCGTGTCTGCCCATGGTCGGCATGGCCTTAGGTGCCAACTTGGTTGAGCGTGCCAAACAAGTAGCTTGGTCTGGTGCATTGCTTTCAAGCGCTTTGGTCGGCTGCATTGGATTGCTAGTCTGCTTTTGGCCTGGTATCTGGACTGATCTGTTCACCTCCAACCCTTTGGTGCTTTCTTACACAACGCTTTACTTCCAATGGATTGGACCTTGCTACGGTTTCTTTGCCTTGGGTTTGTGTTTGTATTTTGCATCTCAAGGTGCAGGCAAACTTCTTGGACCCGTTTTGGCGGGCACTTTCAGATTGTGTTTGGTGGCAGCAGGAGGTATTTGGCTAACTCACAACAACGGTACCGCAGCTGAAATGTTTTCGCTCATTGCAGCGGGCATGGTGAGCTACGGCCTGCTAACTGCTTTTTCTGTCTACAAAGTAAGCTGGGCTCGTTAAAGCGTTTGGATTTTGAAAACACTTCGGCGCTCACCCACGTGTGCGCCTTTGATATTTTTCAATACTGCAGAGCGCCAAGGCCTCAAGGCCTCGCGTTGTTCCGAATCGAGCCATCCCAACTGATCCAATGCTTCTACGGAAGCTGCAAACAAAGCAGGCTTGTTGCCATCGGCAATTTTGATCGCTAGGGCTTGTCCGCGAGCGCGACTGGCAATGACTTGGACACCATCTGCACCCACCTTCGTCACCCAATCACCACGACCTACACGCATGAGATCGGCATCGTTTCTGCCTGTACCAGAGACTAACTCGGGGTGAGCTGACATGGCCTCGCCTAAGAGTTTCAAGCTGGCACCATATTCGTTGCTGGATTCTGGTTGCGCCAAACGAGCATAGGCCTGCGCCAAATTCGAAAGTGGCATGGCAAAGTTGGGGGCAGAGCAACCATCAATGCCCCAAGCCAAGTCTTCAGAAGCTATGCCTGCCACGTCAGCCACAGCTTTGCGCACTTGAAGTTGCAAAGGATGAGTCAGATCTGTGTAGGTTTCTGTTGGCAATTCGTGTAGCGCGCAATAGGCCAAAAAGCCACTGTGCTTGCCACTGCAATTGTGATGACGCTCGTCGTATTCAAAACCTTCAGGCAGCGGCAGGTCGTTGAATGAAAAACGATAGGGCACATGGCATCCACATTGCATTTGTTTGTAGGTGGTACCGCTTTTTTTCAAAATAGACGAAACCTGCGCAACGTGCATGTCCTCCCCATTGTGGCTGGCACACATGAGCGCCAGTTCTTGCGACGTAAAACCAAATTGTTTGGCGCCACCACTTTGAATGAGGGGCAAAGCTTGTAGAGCTTTGAGAGTTGAACGTGTAAAGCACATCCAACTTGGATTGCCAGTAGACGCAATCAATTTGCCATGGATGTCTGTGACAGCCAATGCGCCCATGTGCAAGCATTCAGAAATGCCGTTGCGGGTGAGCTCAATCATGGGTGCGAAATTCATAGGGTCCTTGTTAAATTGATGATGATCAATCTGGCATTTATTGACCTGTATCAAGTCAAACTTATTTTAAAAATGTTCCAGTACTGCAATATGGCTTTACAACGCAAACCCCTTGTCACAGCCCACGAATTGGAGGCTTTACTGGCCAAGCCAGTTTCGACAACTTTTACAGTAGATAAGTATTTCCCGTTTCGACTGGCCATCTTGGTCTTATTCTCAGCCATTTGGTTTGTGCGCCTTACTGTCTTCACGCAAGACGTCGCCACCGATTTATTCTCAAACCCAGCAGTTCAAGAATTCATGATGCCAGCACTTTACTTCAGAGCTTGGATTTTGTTTGTGTTCATATCAGCCGGTGTTTGGTCTTACAAGAATGGCAAATTTCCCGCCATTGTTTTCGGATTGTTGTTTGCCTTGAGTTTGTTCAATCTGCTTTTTGACATCAGTGTTTTTTATTCAGAAAAACTGACGCACCAAGACGCCAAGATTACATTCATTCTCATGGGTCGAATTTTTGTGTCTTACATCTTATTTTTGTCGATGCGACGCGCTCATCGCATTCCTCAGGGTCGTGAAAAATGGAATATTTTCCTACCTTTTAAAAAGTCGCAACGCACCTGAAACCGACGTAGCCGACCCGCGTGTCTCGCGGCTTGGTGGCCACATCTTCTGCCAACTGTCTGCTGGCGTCATACCACCAGGAAGCTCCTCGCGTGACTCGCTCGTCACCACTGCCTGTGTCAACCCATTCCCAGACATTGCCGCCCATGTCATACAAACCGTTGACACCGGGTCGCGTTGTCATGACTGGCACGTGTCCTGTTCCACGCCACAGTGAACCCGCGGGTGCAGTCCCCTTTAAGGCAGTGCAGCCTTCAAGACAATGACTTTGGCGCCCACTGTCGCCATTGGGATATCGGTAGCGTTTACCTGAAACAAAACCGTCAGGGGCTTGCGCTCTTTGTTCGACAAAAGCGGCATTGACCCACTCAGTGTCACGGGGCAAACGCTTGCCTTCGTGTTGACAAATTTTTTGAGCCTCATCAAAGGTCAGGTGAACTGCTGGCTCATTGTCTTGCGCTGGAATTCCGAAGGGCGCACGCCAAGTCCAGCCTTTTTTCAGTACAAAGCCAGCCTCATAGATGAAGCCACCGCCTTCTTTTTCAGCCCGGCTGACAAAGCCTGTACTTTGAGCAAATCGCTTGACTTGCGCAACAGTCACCTCATGGGCATCCCATAGCAGTCCGTGCACTTTAAGTTGTGCACCAATTGATGGGCTTGGCAATGGTGATTGAGCTTGTGAAGACAAGCAAAACGACAGGCCAAGTGCCATGAGGGCGGCAAAACGAATGTGCATTTTTGAATTACAACTTACGGGCTACCCAAAAATGAGCACCTTCTGGACCATATTGCTCTGCGTGCTCAACATTTCGCTCAAGGTAAAAGCTCTGCCCTGCCCCATATGTTTGAGTGCCTGACGCAAGACTTAATTGCACTTGTCCAGAATTTACTTGGACCCTGACGTCAAAGGGGTGCGTGTGATTTTTGACCAGCAGGTCGGGGGCCCAGTCCTTTTGGACCACTTCATCAAAACCATCGTCCATGGCCTGAGCTGTGAATTCAATCAAATTGGCGTGCGATTTCATCATTTTGGGTCGATTAATTGTCTAAATGGAATAAATAAAATCCATCCTACCCAATTATGAATATTCTGTCTTTGGCTCCGACAAATTGGGCCCGTAAACCAAACTCCGACCTCAGACGTTGAATAGCTATCCACAGGAGATTGTGATGAAAAAATTACTTGTTTTGATGCTTTTAACCCTCAGCGCTTCGGCCATGGCGCAGCACCATGGGCATGGCTACAGGCACGGTCATGGTCATTGGGCCAGGGGTTACAGTGGTGGTTGGGGTTGGGCAGTCCCAGCCGCAATCGGTGGCATATTGATCTATGAGGCCACCAGACAACCAGTCTACGTTCAGCCCAATCCGGTCATCATTCAGCAGCAACCGGTTTACACCCCACAAGCCTATTCAACTTGCACACCTTGGACTGAAGTGCACAGCTCAGACGGCACCATCAGTAGAACTCGCACCTGCACCCAATAAGTAATTGAAAACTGAGCCGGTATTTGGCCCATTAAGATAAAGCGTCAAAACTTCAAGCCATCAGGGCCTTATAGGCGACGGCCTTCAACCCTAACAGTTGCCGGTTGCAATTCAACCATGCCGTAGGGCCCTGTTAGCTCTCCAGAAAGCAATTGGCCGTTCACAAATACTTTGACTGCCTTCAGTAGCCCATCGGCATTGATAAAGCTGAAATGAAGCACAGAGCCTTCTATCCTGGCGCCCAGCAGATTTTGGGTTTTGCCTTGAAGGGTGAGAGATCCACCTAGCCTCTGAAAAGATTGTTCTAACTTCAAAGTGGCGTTGCCATTTTCATCCAAGCCTGAAAGTGTCCAAAGACCCGCTACGTTGGCAGGCACAGTCCAAAAATAGCCGGTACCATTCGAAACACGAATCACTTGATCGGGCTCCCAGTCGCCCATAGAGAACGTATTTGAAAGCACCCGCGTGCCAGGCTTCATTGCCAAGATGGTTGGCCTGAGCTGTGCATTCAACTCTTCCAACAAGTACATGGTGACCACAGTTGCTTTAGAGAAATCTTCTTTGAAAATGTCGCCATGCACAATGCGCACACGCTCGGCCACACCAGCCCTTTGGGCGTTGCGCTGCGCTAAGGCTGCCAAGTCTTTGTTGTATTCAATGCCCCAAGCTCGGGCGCCAAATTGACGTGCAGCTGCTATAGGAATTTTTCCATCGCCGGCACCTAAGTCAACCAACTCATCTCGGGGACCCACTTGGGCTGCATCCAACATTTTGAAAACCAAGTCATCGTTGGTGGGCAGCCACATGACATCCTTGCCCATTTGACCGCGCTTGGGCACATAGGTTTCAGACTGCAATACGCTGCATGCTTGAAGCAAGAAAACACTGCAGGAAACAAAAATGAAGGTGCTTAGTGCGCGATGAATAGACTGCATTACAAAAATATGGGCAAGCTTGGCTGATTACTGCGCTTCAATTTTTGCTTCGCGAATGGCTTTGGCCCACTTGGCAGTTTCAGTCTTTGAGCGCTGTGCCAAAGCATCAGGTGAGCCAGGTGCAGTTTCAAAACCCAGCGCAGAGAATCTCTCAAGAATGGCTTTGTCGTTGGCAGCAGCATTCAAAGCAGCATTGAGTTTTTGAATCATGTCGGCCGGTGTGCCCGCTGGTGCAAACATGGCGAAGTAAGCAATCAGTTCATAGTCTTTCAAACCGAGTGCTTCGTTCACTGTGGGCAGCTCAGGTATGGCTTTGGAACGCTGCGTAGAAGTCACGGCCAAGCCGCGAATTTTGCCGCCCTTCACTTGGGGCAACATCACCGCAAAGTCGGCGGTAAACATGTTGACCTGACCACCAATCAGGTCGGTCATAGCGGCTGGGCCACTCTTGTAGGGGACGTGCGTCATTTGAATACCGGCCATGCTGGCCAACATTTCTGAGGAAACCAATTGCGATGTGCTGGCACTGGCAAATGTCACTGCTGTTGGCTTTGCTTTTGCCATGTCCACAAACTCTTTTAAATTCTTAGCAGGCACGTCGTTGTTCACCGCCACAATAAGAGGTACCGAGCCCATGTAGCCAATGGGTGCAAAAGCGGTTTCTTGGTCGTATGGCAATTTCTTCATGAGGCTTTTGAGGGCCGCATTGGTGCTGTTGGTACCGATCAGGATGGTGTAGCCATCGGGTGCCGATTTGGCCACTGCATCAGCGCCCAACATGCCATTCACACCAGCTTTGTTTTCAACCACAATGGGCTGACCCAAAACCTCTGACATTTTTTGTGCAAAGGCTCTGCCAATTTGATCTGTGGCACTGCCAGCAGCAAAGGGCACGATGGCCTTGATGGGTTTATTGGGATAGGCCTGCGCATGGGCTTGCGAGGCCGTCAGTGCGACGCCTAAGCCTAAAAATACGCTAAGCAAACTTTTTTTCAAACCAACTGTGCGACTATTTTTCATAGTATCTCCAAAAAAATCAAAACAAGTTTATTCAATCTCAAGACTGAGCAGTTTGGCACTCAGACATTTTCCGTGTGGATCAAGAGCCAAGGAACGCGTTACGCCGCCACCTAAAGCATTGTGCATCACAAAATTAAGCGCCCCAAGTTGCGGCAAGCTATAACGAAATACAGGCC
Source organism: Comamonadaceae bacterium (assembly GCA_947464665.1). Classification (GTDB taxonomy): domain Bacteria; phylum Pseudomonadota; class Gammaproteobacteria; order Burkholderiales; family Burkholderiaceae_C; genus Limnohabitans_A. Next base: position 6,572 of record CANHXV010000021.1, on the reverse strand, counting down.
CCATCGCAATACCCTCAAAATGCGCCAGCACTTTTTCGGGGGTCAGACATTTCTCAAGCAACTCAAAATTTTTTCGATCATACGCAATGACCGAGATGGTAGATCGGTCGCCCTTGTCACCCGTTCGGGTGTGTGCAATGTCTCTTAACAACATGTCAGGCCAGCGCCTCAGATTCGACTAGTAGCACGGTTTGAGTTTGAATGGCGCTTCGGGGCATGAGCATCGATGCCACAGCGATCACTTCACGCACCGATTTGCTGGCACCACCCCCAGAAGCAGGCCCATTGGTGTACAGGGCCTCCACTTCATTGGCCACATGCAGTGCCTGCGCCTGAGTGTTCACGCGCACCGCAATTCTGGCCCGCACTTCTGCAGGTTCACAGTTTGGCAGCGCGTCTCCCAAGATGGCGTTCACACCAATGAGGTCATAGCGCGCCTCGAAATGGTCGTAACCTGATTCGGCCAATCGGGCTTTCACCACATCCAATGCCAACTGCCCTCTGGCCTTCGCGCCTGGACCTGCATAAGACATTTGCCCTTCACCTACAAATCCATTGCGATACCCTAAGGTCACTTTGAGGGTGTCGGGCCGAGTGGTTCCACTGGCACCCATTGCTTGCACTCTGTCAGTACCCACTTGCACAAGTTGCACTTGCGAAAAATCAGCCACCACGTCGGGTTGGAAGTATTGAGTGGGGTCTTCGATTTCATAAAGCAATTGTTCTGTACAAGTTTGCACCGTGACACAACCGCCGTCATCTGCCAGTTTGGTAATGATCACATCACCGCTGACACTCACCTCCGCCAAGGGATAGCCCAGCTGCGCCAAATTAGGAACATCCTTGTAACCAGGATCGGCAAAATAGCCACCTGTAATTTGGGCAGCGCATTCAAGCAAATGTCCCACCATAACGCCTTTGCCCAATAATGGCCAATCATCCGCACGCCATTGAAAATGGTGCATGAGCGGTGCTAAAAATAATGCGGGATCGGCTACCCGACCGCTGATGATGACGTGCGCATCTGTTTGCAGCGCGGGCAATAGAGCCTCCGCGCCCAGATAGGCATTGGCAGAGACCAACAAGGCTTGAATGTCTGCAACAGTTTGCGAGCTGTCCATTAAGGGCTCAGAGAGATATTGTGTCTGCAACATTGCCAGCACATCATCTCCCAACACCACAGCCACCTTGAGTTGGTGGAGCCCTAGCGCTTTGGCAACTGCTAACACTTCTTTGCCAGCCTGCAATGGGTTGGCTGCGCCCATGTTGGTGATAATGCGAGTGCCATGCGCCATACAGGCTGGCAACACAGCTTTCATGCGCGCCGAAAGCAAGGGGTCAAAACCTCGCATCGGATTTTGAATTTTTTCTAACTGTGCCAGTGCAATGGTTCGCTCGGCCAAACACTCAAAGACCAAATAATCAAGTTGGCCTTTTTCTGCCAAGGCCAGCGCAGGTGGGATGCGGTCGCCCGCATAGCCTGCGCCAGCACCGATTCGCAAAACATCTTGAACCATGGATTAGGCGTCGACCTGAACCTTGGCTTCTTTCACAACCCTTGCCCACTTTTGCGTTTCATTGCGCATGAATTCGGCAAAGCGCTCGGGAGAGCCACCACCATCTTCTGCGCCATATTGTTCAAATTTTTCCATCACATCGGGCATGGCCATGACTTTGTTCATGTCTTCGTTGATGCGCTTCACAAAAGAGGGGTTCATGCGGCCAGGACCCACCAAGCCGTACCAAGTGGTGGCGTCAAATCCTTGGAAGCCTTGCTCGTCCATGGTGGGCACATTGGGGTGGCCTTTGGCGCGCTTGGTTCGTGTTTGTGCCAGTGCAATGGCTTTGCCGCTTTTCACATGCGGTGTGGCAGATGTCATGGTTTCAAAACAATATTGAACTTGACCACCGATCAAGTCTGTGAGCGCGGGGCCCGAGCCTTTGTAGGGCACATGCAAGGCATCGATGCCAGCGCGCAGCTTGAACATTTCCAAGGCCAAGTGCTGCGCCGAACCACCGCCCGCAGAAGCAAAGCTGATGCGGCCTGGGTTTTGTTTGCACAAGGCAATCAAATCTTTCACATTTTTAGCCGGCTGTGATTCATTGCAAATAAGCAAATTGGGAGTCACACCCACCAAGCCAATGGGGGAAAAATCGCGCTCGACGTTGTAGCCCAGTTTGGGTTGCAAGCTCACCGCCAAGGCATGGCTGTTGATGTGCGCCATGAGCAAAGTATTGCCATCAGCAGGCTGCTTGGCCACAAAGTCTGCGGCAATGACCCCTGCCGCACCCGCCTTGTTGTCGATCACGATGGTGATATTCCACATGGCTTGAAGTTTTTGGGCCAACACTCGGGCCAACGCATCGGTTCCACCTCCAGGAGGGAATCCCACCACAATTCGGATGGGCCCCGTTGGCAAAGTTTGGGCCTTGATCATGGGTGTGGCAAGCGTGGTTGCAGATGCGGCCGCGGCTTGGAGGAGAGTTCTGCGTTTCATGTGGACGTCCTTCAATTTTGAATGAGGGCTGGAACAGGGTTGGCTGAAAAGTAATCCATGGCGGCTTGAACGCCCGAGCCCTTCAGTTGAACACCGCTCAACTTCAAGCCCATCTCGCAAGCAGAAAGTGCAGCAATCAAGGTCAGGTCATTGCAATCGCCCAGGTGTCCAATGCGAAACATCTTGCCTTTGACTTTACCCAGACCGGTGCCTAAGGAACAATCAAATCGTTCGTAAATGATTTTGCGCACTGCGTCTGCATCGATGCCATCTGGCGTCATGACACCGGTCAAAATAGGTGAGTACAACGCAGGGTCGGCACATTGAATAGGCAAGCCCCAGGCACGCACCCCTGCGCGAACGCCCTCACCCCATCGCACATGGCGCTTGAAAACCACGTCCAAGCCCTGCCCCAAAATCATGTCGCAAGCCTCACTGAGGCCATACATTAAATTTGTATTGGGTGTGTACGGGTAGTAGCCCGATTTGTTGATTTCCAGCATCTCATCCCAAGCCCAAAAAGATTTGGGCAGGGTCGATTTTTTGCTAGCCTCTATGGCCTTGGGCGAGAGCGCATTAAAGCTCATGCCGGGCGGCAACATCAAGCCTTTTTGCGAGCCACTGACAGTCACATCAACGCCCCACTCGTCATGCCTGTAATCGGCTGATGCCAAGCCTGAAATGGTGTCCACCATGAGCAGGGCAGGATGTTTGGCGTTGTCAATGGCACGGCGCACAGCCGCAATGTCGCTCGTGACACCTGTGGAGGTTTCGTTATGCACCACACACACCGCCTTGATGCTGTGGGAAGTGTCTTGCTTCAAGCGCGCTTCAATTTTGTGAGCGTCTACACCTTGGCGCCAACCTTCTGCACCTGGCAGACCCAACAGCTCGGCCTTAATCCCTAAACGGGCGGCCAGCTTGAACCACAAAGAAGCAAAGTGCCCCGTCTCGTACATGAGCACGTGATCGCCGGCACTCAAGGTATTGACCAATGCCGCTTCCCAGGCTCCCGTGCCAGAGGCTGGGTAAATCATGACGGGGTGTTGCGTCTTGAAAATAGCCTTCATGTTGGCCATCAGCTTCAAACCCAGTGCACCAAATTCTGGGCCGCGGTGATCGATGGTGGGCAAGCTCATGGCCCGCAAAATTCGGTCTGGCACCGGTGAAGGGCCCGGGATTTGCAAGAAGTGGCGGCCCGTTGGATGGAAGTCAAGCTGAAGCATTAAAAAGCGTTCCTAAGAATAAATATCAATTTGACGACAGAATAGCGGGAATTCCGATTTCCCTGATGTGGAAAAACCCGTATTTCTTGTTGAATCAGTCTTCCATGAACACATCTACAGTCAGCGCACCAAACTCAGCGCTTGAAACTTACGAGCAAGTTGCCGCTGCCAGCAACGAAGTAGCAGGCCTCTTGGCCAAGCGTTTGAAAACTGAAACTCAAGGCGAAGTGCTGTTTTCTGCCGCCGACCGCGGCCGCTACGCCACCGATGCCTCCATTTATCAAGTGACGCCTTTGGGTGTTTTTGTGCCCAAGCACCCCGAGGAAGTGGCTACCGCCATGGCCATTTGCCGCGACTTGAAGGTGCCCATCGTTCCTAGAGGCGGCGGCACTAGCCAGTGTGGTCAAACCACTGGCGTGGGTTTGGTCATCGATCACAGCAAACATGTTCGAAATATCCTGAATTTAGACCTCACAGCAGGCACGGTAGAAGTTCAGCCTGGCATCGCCCTTGACGCCCTCAATGCTTCATTGAAAAAACATGGTGTGTGGTTTCCGGTGGATGTTTCCACCAGTGCGCAAGCCACTTTGGGTGGTATGGCCGGCAACAACTCGTGCGGCAGCCGCTCCATTGCCTACGGCAACATGGTGCACAACGTTTTGGGAGCCAAAGCTTGGCTCAGCGATGGCGAGCTGCTCGATTTTTCTCAGTTTGAAAACAGCGCTGGTCGTGCAAGACAAATTGGTGAGTTCGTCAAACAACTGGCTGTGCAGCATCAGTCTGATCTGCAAAGCCATTGGCCCAAAGTGTTGAGGCGCGTGGCGGGCTACAACTTAGATATTTTTGACAACCAAAATGTGCGGCCTTACACCACCGACGGCAAGGTCAATCTGTCGCATTTGTTGGTGGGCAGTGAAGGCACCTTGGCCATGACCCAATCGCTGAACTTGAAGCTTAGTGAACTTCCCACTTCCAAGGTATTGGGTGTTGTGAACTTCAACAGCTTTTACAAAGCCATGGACTCTGCACAGCACATTGCCAAGCTAGGCAGCGGCACACTCACCGCAGTGGAATTGGTCGATCGAACCATGATTGAGCTGTCTTTGAAAATTCCGGCTTTTGCCGCCACCATACGCACAGCCATCATTGGCGACCCTGAAGCCATTTTGTTAGTTGAATTTGCAGGCTCTGACAAAGAAAAGCTCAAGCATGAATTGAAACAATTGGTGGCCCTCATGGGCGACATGGGCTTGCCCAACAGTGTGGTGGAAATGGTGGACGATGCGCCACAAAAAAACTTGTGGGAAGTGCGCAAAGCAGGCCTGAACATCATGATGAGCTTGAAGGGCGACGGCAAACCCGTGAGCTTCATTGAAGACTGCGCTGTACCCTTAGAGCACTTAGCAGAGTACACCGATGCCTTAACACAAGTGTTTCAAAAGCACGGTACCAAAGGCACTTGGTATGCCCATGCATCGGTAGGTACTTTGCATGTGCGACCAATTTTGGACATGCGCCGGGATGGCCCGCAAAAAATGCGCGCCATTGCCGAAGAAGCCAGCGCACTTGTGCGCAAGTACAAAGGCGCCTACAGCGGTGAGCACGGCGATGGCCTGTGCCGAGGTGAATGGATTGAGTGGCAGTTTGGCCCTGCCATTCAACAAGCCTTTGGCCAAATCAAACAGCACCTCGACCCGCTCAACTTGCTCAGCCCCAACCGCATGGTGAACCCGCCCAAAATGGACGACACATCGCTCATGCGCTTTGGCAACAATTACAAAATCATTCCCATTCAAACCGCCTTAGATTGGAGTGCCTGGAACGTTCACAACGACGCTGCCACAGAACAAACCACTGCGCCCGGTACAGGCCAAGACCCTGCACAAGGCTTGGCCAAAGCTGTGGAAATGTGCAACAACAATGGCACTTGCAGAAAATTTGATGCGGGCACCATGTGCCCCAGTTTTAGAGTTACGCGCGATGAAGTGCATGCCACGCGCGGCAGGGCCAATACACTCAGATTGGCTTTGAGTGGCCAACTCCAAGGCGGCCTAGAAAGCCCAGAGGTGAAGGAAGCTTTGGACCTGTGTGTGGGTTGCAAAGGCTGCAAACGCGATTGCCCTACCGGCGTTGACATGGCGCGCATGAAAATTGAAGTGCAACACCACTACAACGCCAAGCATGGTCTGCCCTTGAAGGACACCCTGATTTCCAATTTGCCACGCTACGCGCACATTGCGTCCCAATGGCCACGCCTTATGAACCTGCGCAACCAATGGCCTTGGTTGGCCCGCTTGGCAGAATCGCTCACTGGCCTGTCTGCAGAGCGGTCATGGCCTGAGTGGAAAAAAGAGCATTTTTTCAACAGCCAGCGTGTTGGCGTTTCGGCACAAGAAGTATTGGCAGCCAGCAAACCCGTGGTTTTGTTTGTCGATACTTTCAATGGCTATTTCGAATCTGAAAACGCTTGGGCGGCCTTCGATGTTTTGTCTGCGGCGGGCTATCAAGTTCACATTGCCAGTCGCACCCAGCAAGACGCCCCTGGCCAACACCTGTGCTGTGGCCGCACCTACTTGGCCAGCGGACAAGTGAGCAAAGCCAAAGAGCATGCTCAAGCTTTGCTAGAAGCCTTGCTACCCTTTGCACAAAAAGGCATTGCCATTGTGGGCCTAGAACCATCGTGCCTTTTAACCCTGCGCGATGAGTCTTTGGTCATGGGTCTAGGTGATATGGCAGACACTGTTGCCGCCCATGCTGTTTTGTTTGAAGAATTTTTAGCAACAGAAAACAAAGCAGGAAAGCTTGATGCTCTGAAGGCTCAATTGACACCAGCCAAAAAGCCCATATT
>CANHXV010000020.1 GCA_947464665.1 Comamonadaceae bacterium | reverse complement strand
TCAATGGCTTTGTTCGTAAATTAATCACTTACATGATGGAAGATCCACGCACTATCTCAGCGAGTTTAGATTTGCTGTTTGTCGCCAAAGCCATCGAGCGAATTGGTGATCATGCCAAGAACATCGCTGAGTTTGTGATCTACGTTGTCAAAGGCGCAGATGTTCGCCATACGGCCTTAACTGAGATTGAAAAAGCTGTGCAATGAAAACACTGCCACGCATTCTGATTGTTGAAGATGAGTCATCCATTGCCGAACTGATTGCTGTTAACCTGCGGCATAACGGCTTTCAACCCATTTGGGCCATCGACTCCGCAACGGCTCAACGCGAACTTGATGATGTTCTGCCGGATGTCATTTTGCTCGACTGGATGCTACCTGGCGAGAGCGGGTTAACTTTAGCAAGGCGCTGGAGAAGCTCAGAAAGAACCAAGACTGTGCCCATCTTGATGCTCACGGCAAGAGGCGATGAAGCCGACCGGGTTGCCGGGCTCGATGCTGGCGCAGACGATTACATTGTGAAGCCCTTTTCGCCTCGTGAATTGTTGGCTAGAATTCGGGCAGTTTTGCGTCGGCGCGTGCCCGAATCAGTCGTAGGTGTCGTCAAAATGGGAGAACTGCAGCTTGATGCCGAAACTCACCGGGTTAGCTTCGCAGGCAAACAAATTAAAGTGGGCCCCACTGAATTCAAGCTTTTGCATCACCTCATGCATCACCCCGAGAGAGTTCACAGCCGCGGCGCTTTGCTTGACAAAGTTTGGGGAGATCATGTTTACATCGAAGAGCGTACTGTTGACGTTCACATCAAACGCCTGCGTGAAGCCTTGGGAGAAGCCGCAGACATGATTGAAACCGTAAGAGGTGCTGGTTACCGAATGACAAAGCAAGTTAATGTTTGAGTCTGCAATTCAATGCTCAATGTCGTTTTTGAATTGTTATTTTGGCTGGCTGTAGTTGCTCTCCCTGTTTGGATTTGGCTCGATGCTGCGGCTGCACTTTGGGCAGCTTCAATTTATCTGGTCCTGCACATTCTGATTCAAGACTGGAAATTTACGCGTTTTCAAAACTGGCTTAATTCAACACATCTTCAAACCAACCCACCTTGGAGTGGTGCTTGGCTAGATGTTGCAGCACGCATTCAGCGACAGCAGCTTCTGGCTGAGAATAGTACAAAGTTGCATGAAAGACGCTTGCAAGATTTTTTGCTAGCCATACAAGCTTCACCCAATGGCGTCATATTGCTAGATGGTGAGGCAAGGATTGACTGGTGTAACGACACCGCGGCTTCTCATTTGGGCTTAGATATCAAAAAAGATCGTTTGCAACACATCGTTCATTTGGTTCGCGACCCTCTCTTCACACGATATTTTGCTCAGGACAACCACCCAAGTGAAGTATTGATTGACGGCAGATCTGCTTCGGTCTCAAACCTTCGAAAGCTGTCAGTTCAGCTCCACAAATACGGAGACGGTCGTTTGCTATTGTTGTCACGCGATGTTACCGAAGTGGTCAAAGCAGAAGCCATGAGAAGAGATTTTGTGGCCAATGTTTCTCACGAAATTCGAACACCCCTTACTGTTTTAGGGGGTTTTGTTGAGACCTTGCAATCTGTGCCACTTGACGCACAGGATACACAAAAATACCTTCAACTGATGTCAATTCAAGCAGACCGGATGCAATCCTTGGTTGCAGATTTACTGACCTTGTCTCAACTTGAAGTCAGCCAGTCACCTAATGGCCAAGATTACGTCAGCCTCCCTGATTTGGTCAATCAAGTGATGTCTGAAGCCAATGCCTTAACCTCATTGCTTGCAGACCAACTAATTGACAAAAAACATGAACTGGTTTTTGACCAAGTACCCCTCCTCTGGGTCATGGGCTCCCAAAAAGAACTTTACAGTGCACTGTCCAATTTAGTCAGTAATGCAATCAGATACACACCACTGGGTGGGCTGGTCCATGTAACTTATTCACAAACAGAAAATCAGCTGACTATTTCTGTCAAAGATACAGGACCTGGCATAGCTTCTGAACACTTGCCTCGCTTAACGGAACGTTTTTATCGAGTTGATCAAAGCCGGTCTCGAGAAACAGGTGGCACAGGCCTTGGTTTGGCCATCACAAAACACGTCATGCAACGCCATGGTGGTGAACTTCAAATTCAAAGTGAACTAGGTAAGGGCTCTAGCTTTAACTTGATTTTCCCAGCAAGTCGAATAGCCAATCAAGTAGTTACGCCCGATCTGAAAACACATACTTAGTTTCACGTTCGATCATTTGCAACCCAGACCTAGAGCCATCTGATCCTTTGGCTGCCATATTTATATTTTTTAAAGTTCATTAAATTGACATAAAAAAGTCACAAAATAGTGGGTTTTGACGACCATTACTTACTCAAATAACTAAATGCAAAATGGACAATTGTTAGCAGCCATTGACTTAGGCTCCAACAGCTTTCGCTTGGAAATTGGTGTTTTAGAGCACGGACACATTCGGCGTGTTGAATATCTGAAAGAGACCGTGCGGCAAGGCAACGGGCTCGATGCTGACCGAATGTTGTCTCAAGAAGCTATGCAACGCGGATGGGACTGTTTGGCGCGATTTTCAGAAAGACTTTCTGGTTTTGAGCCCAATTTCGTTCGCGCTGTTGCCACCCAAACCCTTCGCGAAGCCAAAAACAGGGACGAATTTCTAGGCCAAGCAGAAAAACTTTTAGGCTTTCCCATCGAGGTTATTTCTGGGCGTGAAGAGGCCCGTTTAATTTACTCGGGCGTTGTCAATTTACTCCCCCAATCCGAAGAGAGGCGCTTGGTCGTTGACATCGGTGGCCGGTCTACTGAAATCATCTTAGGCAAAGGCTTTAAGCCTCAAATCATGGAGTCCTATCGCGTAGGTAGCGTGAAATGGTCGATGAAATACTTTGCTGGTGGAGAATTTTCTGAGGCTGCATTTGAGTGGGCCGAAGTTGCAGCAAAGGCCGTCTTGGATGAAGCCTTGTCACTTTATCCTCAAAATTCTTGGGATGTGGCCTACGGCTCCTCGGGCACCATCGGCGCTGTTGCAGACGTTCTGCAAGCTGCGGGTTGGCCAGAAGAGACCATCTCACGTGAAGGTTTGAACTGGCTGAAAGAAAAAATAATCAAGTCGGGGCACGTTGATTCGCTCCGACTGGAAGGCGTGAAAGAAGACCGCAAACCAGTCATAGGTGGCGGTTTAGCTGTTCTATGCGCCCTCTTCGATCTCATGCAAATTGACACCATGCACGCCGCACAAGGCGCACTCAGGCACGGTGTTTTGTACGATCTCTTACAAAGAGAAGAAAGTTCCGACCTGCGAAGCACCATGGTGGCTGCTTTGGGCAATCGTTTTGCAGTCGATGTTTTGCAAGCAGAACGCGTACAAAAAACAGCTGTCACTTTGTTCAAAGGCGTCTTAGACAAATCGACCTGCGATGCCAACATCGCTTTGCGACTTGAAAAGAAACTTGGATGGGCGGCACATTTGCTTGAAATTGGCACACGCATTTCGCACAGCGATTTTCACAAACACGGCGCTTACATCCTTGACAACGCAGACCTGCCTGGCTTTTCCATGTCGGAATTGCATCGCTTAAGCCAACTCATTTTGGGACATCGTGGCAAGCTTAAAAAGTTAGAAATCGAATTAAAGAATCCCGAATTCATGATCCAGCTGATGAGTCTGCGAATTGCTGCCATTCTTTGTCACGCAAGAAGAGACCCCGACCTCAAAGGCTTCAATCTCAAAATAGCAGACGACAGTCAAACTGGGTTTGTGATTCAGTGCAAAAAATCTTGGGTTCAGCAATGGCCGCAATCGGCTCATTTGCTCCGTGAAGAATGCATTGCTTGGCAAAAAACCACCTGGCAATTGGAACTGATTGAAATCAATGGAAAAACGGTATAAACTATTTGCACGTTTAACTCTTTTTCAACATTGAACATGTCAACCGAGAACACAAATCAGCCAACTGCCACTCTTACAGCCGTAAAAGTCGCTGAAAAATCTGCGCAACCCACAGCTCAAAAGACTGTGCGCAAAACCACTAAAAAAGCGCCTCGCAAAGCCGCTAACAAAGCACCTTTAAAGGCCAAGTCCGTTGTGGCCAAGAAGCCTGTCAAACGGCCAGCCAATCAAATGACAGCCACACCTTCAAAGAAGGCTGTGGCCAAACCTAAAGTCAAAGCGGCACCCATTGCACAAGCTGCAGCAGAAACAAAGCCCAAAAAGCCCAAGTTGGTGCGCGACAGTTTCACATTTCCCAAAGACGAATACCAAGCCATCGCCGGCTTGAAACAAAAAGCCCTTGGCTTGAAACACAGTGCCAAGAAGAGTGAAATTCTGCGCGCAGGCCTTAAGCTTTTGAGCAGTCTGAACGAAAAAGCTTTTTTGGCAGCCCTGAACAATGTGCCTGCATTGAAAACTGGACGACCCGCCAAGTCTTAATCAAAGAAGCTCGGGTGTTTGCACGCTGACCACGACAGTTTGCGTGTCACCGTCCCGCACCCGGCTTCTTAGCCACCACACGGCTCCCTTTCGAACCGAGCACTCGCCACCTGGAATTCCCAACAGGTAAGCCACTGCCTTGCCCAAGACGGGTTGATGCCCCACTATGAGCACCGACATTTTAGAATCTGGCCAACCCGCTGTCACCAACAAATCATCCAAGCTGGCATTGGGTAAAAGCTCAGATTTGTATTTCACTTTTCTGCCAAGCGCTTTAACGGTTTGCTCACACCGAACTGCTGGGCTAGACATGACACGAATGCCTTCGGGCAGCTGTCGATCTAACCACTGACTCATTCTGACAGCTTGCTTTTCACCCTTAGGAGTCAGGGTGCGCGACAGATCATCTTGGCCTTCTAAGGCGTCAAAAGCTTCCGCATGTCGCCAAAAAATTAAATTCATCTTGGCTCTGTTTCAAGTTTCAAGGAATCGATTCAAATTAACGGGACTTTGACGGAGCAGGAGAATACTTCTGCATCAAAAGTGCCTGTGCACTCTGGGGTTTTCGTCCCTGTTTCTCCACACGGTGGTACTTGCCATCGGCATCCAGCGTCCAAGCATTGCGCGTGTCATGCAAGTAAGCCAACAGGCATTCATCAATGAGTCTTTGTCTCAAAGACAACTCCAACACGGGCCAGGCCAACTCGACACGCCGCGTCATGTTGCGAGACATCCAGTCGGCACTTGACAGATAAATGTCTTGCACCGTGTCGGCTTCGAAGAAGAAGACACGTGAGTGCTCTAAAAACCTGCCAATGATGGAGCGCACGCGAATGTTGTCGGTTCTGCCTGGAATACCTGCAGGCAACATGCAAGCCCCTCTGACAATCAAATCAATTTGGGCACCTTTTTGACCTGCCAAAATGAGAGCGTGGATGAGCACCGGATCCGTTAGGGAATTCATTTTTGCAACAATTCTGGCCGGTAAGCCTTTGGCAGCAGCAGCGCCAACAGACTCAATTTTTTCCACCATGTTCTTTTGCAAGAGGAAAGGTGCAGCCCACAACTTGTTCATTTTGCCCAAACGACTGGGGCTTGCAAGATGAACAAACAAAGTGTCCATATCAGCGGTGATACGCGCATCGCACGTGAGATAGCTCAGATCTGTGTAGAGCTTTGCGGTTCTGGGGTTGTAGTTGCCAGTCGACAAGTGGCCGTATCGCTTGAGCACACGGCCCTCACGCCTTGTCACCAATAACATTTTGGCGTGCGTTTTTAAACCAACGACACCATATACAACTTGCGCGCCCACAGATTCCAATTGCTCGGCCCAATTGATATTGGCTTCTTCATCAAAACGGGCTTTAAGCTCGACCACAGCGGTAACTTCTTTGCCACGACGCACTGCTTCCCGCAGTAAGTTCATCATGGCAGGATCACTGCCTGTCCGGTAAATAGTTTGCTTAATGGCCAACACTTGCGGGTCTTCTACGGCCTCTTTCAGGAATGCCAAAACACCGTCAAAACTTTCAAAGGGTTGATGAATAAGGACATCGCCTCTTTGCATGCGCGTAAATATGGATTCGCCTTGCTTCAACTGCTTGGGAAAACTGGCTTGATAAGCAGGGAAAAGCATGGAAGAGTCGTCAACCAAGTCAATGAGCTGGCTCAGGCGAACCAAATTCACTGGGCCTGCAGCACGAAACAAAGCCGCTTGAGGAAGGCTAAATTGCTTGAGCAAAAAGTCAGACAAATGTTCAGAACAACTTTCTGAAACCTCTAAACGCAATGCTTGTCCATACTGGCGGTGTTGCAATCCTTTGCGCAAGGCTGTTCGCAAGTTTTCAACTTCTTCTTCGTCTACTGACAAGTCTGAATTTCGAGTGACTCGGAATTGAGAGAACTGCCCGACTTCACGACCTGGAAATAAGTCATTCAAATGTGCACGTATGACACTGGACAAGAGAACAAACGCTTTGCCATGACCAGCCACTTTGTCAGGCAGCGGAATGACCCTAGGTAAAACTCTGGGAACTTTGACAATGGCAATGTCATTGGACCTGCCAAACGCGTCTTTGCCTGAAAGTTGAACAATGAAGTTCAAAGATTTGTTGGCAACTTGTGGAAACGGGTGCGCAGGGTCGAGTCCAACAGGTACTAAAAGGGGTTTAACTTCGCGCCTGAAATAATCTTGAACCCATTTCTTTTGGGCCAGATTTCTTTCTCCATGAGAAAGTAATTTAATGCCCGCTTTGTGCAAACTGGGCAACAAAACAGCGTTGTACAAGCTGTATTGTTCGGTGACCAAATCTCTGGCGGTGTTGTAAACGGTCTCGAATGTGTTGATGTTGTAGGTGCCTTTTTCGTCACCGTTTCGAAATGCAGACATGTGCAAGTCAGCACGCACTTCGAAAAATTCATCAAGATTGGACGACACAATACACAAGTAACGAAGTCGCTCTAAAAGGGGGACTTCTGCGCGCTTTGCCCAATCCAAGACACGCTCATTGAAGGCCAGAATACTTCCGTCACGGTCCAGCAATTGGATGCCTGAATTTAATTCATCTGAATTCAATGAAGTCGAATTGCTCAATTGGACGCATCCGTTCTTAAATAAGGAATATGGCTCAAGCAGTTATAAAGGATTGTTTTTGATTATTGATGTATTTAATTTCAATTTGATGACAATTTGATGAACGCCACAAATTAGAGTGCCATTGCACTCAATTGTTACAAACTTTGTTGCATTTGTTAAATGGCGGCAGTGCCTCTATAGATCTGCCAAGCTCTAAAGCGCAACCAAAGCTTCAACGAGGAGATCTCCCCTAGCATAAAGTCCTGAATATCTTTGAACATCATCATGTCACTGCAAAATGCTTGCGATAGCGGTTTGGCAGGTCCTTCACTTGCATCAACATGGGTAAATCCGCTGTATTGAAGTCGGGGTCCCATGCGGGTGCCCCCAAAATTTTGGCACCCAGTCTTAAATAGCCTCTGATTAATGCGGGCGGCTCTACCGGCAAGTCTGAGTCGAGTTCTTCGATCGGAAGTGGCAAGCGGGGCAACGCATGAAACTCAATGGATGCCAAGTTGGTTTTCGAAAGTTGCTTCCACATGCTGGCAGCAGCATCGCCACTCACAATGCCGTTATGCAGCATGGGGATGCTGGCGCAACCAATCATGGTGTCCAATTGATTGCGTGCCATGAATTCAAACAAAGCCCCCCAAAGGGCCAGAATGACACCGCCGTGGCGGTGCTCGGCGTGGACACAACTTCTACCAAGTTCCACCATGCGTTCACGCATGAATCGCAAGCGTGTTAAATCAAATTCAGTATCTGTGTAAGTGCCACCTACCCGCTTGGCCTGAGCTGGGGTCAAGACACGGTAAGTACCAATCACGGCTCCTGACACACCATCGCGGACCAAGAGGTGCTCGCAATAATCATCGAAGAGATCGATGTCATGACCAATGATGGTTTCTGGCAACCTGGCGCCCATTTCTTTGGCAAAAACGTCGTAACGAAGCCTTTGGGCTTCTCTCACCTCGTCTTGATGCTTAGCCCAACTAACTTCGATAGCAGATTTCGAATTGTTTGCGTGGCAGGCAGGATTTTGATTTGGAGTGCTTTGATGAAGTGACCCCCGTGGCAAAGCAATTTGCGAAATCGGGAAAGTGGGGTTTGGCAATTCTTTCATCATGGTCTCCCAAGTTGTATTTAACTTAGGAGTTGATAATGCAGTCCGTGAGTTTCACCAAGATTTCATTATTGTGAAATTTATATGACAAACATGGCGCCATCAATTGACAGCAGTCCGTGCGTCGCAATCATCTTAAATTGTTTTCTGGCAACATCTGTGTATGAAAAAATCAAATTTACCTTCAGCTAAAAATCCTTCTTCCAGACGAATCCAAGTTAGACAGTCTGGCGTTCACGGAAAAGGTGTTTTTGCACGCCAAGACATCCCTAAAGGAGAAACGATCATTGAGTACGTTGGGGAAATCATTTCAGCTCAGGAAGCAGAAGACAGACATCCGCACGATCCCACTGACCCTAACCACACCTTTTATTTTCAAATCGATAATGATCGCGTGATCGATGCTTTGCACGGCGGCAATTCAGCGCGCTGGATCAACCATTGTTGCACTCCGAATTGCAAACCTGTAGTCACAGAAGACAGAGTATTTATCAAGGCCAAGAAAAATATTTCGGCAGGAGAAGAGTTGAATTATGACTACGGTCTCATCATTGATGAACCAATGACGAAAAAATTAATTGCTCAATACCCATGCTGGTGTGCCAGCCCCAAATGTCGTAAAACTTTGTTGGCAAAAAAATCAAAGTCTCGAAAAGAAAAAGACAATAACAAAGACAAGGCCAATGAAATTCGGAAAACCATCAAAAAACTAAAAGCTCAATTAAAGCGCCTGACCCATTGAGCTTATAACTTGATATTTTTCACTTGTAGAACAGAAGATTGAGGAGGCATTTCAGGCATAAAATCAGCTGATTCATTATTGCAATGCTTTAGCAAAGTACTCTGTTTTGAAATGTCAGTTTATTGGGTCATCGGCTACTTCTTGGTGCTTGCCCTCACCTTGATCTATAAAACTCCAGTGGTTCGGGGGCCTTGGCTTTTTTTATTGCGCTCATTTTTTCCTAATTGGAAATTTTTCCATGCAGTAGGTTACGTGCCTCACTTGTATGCGCGAGCAGTCCAGGCCAACAAAGACGGCGAACTCACTTGGTCCAATTGGGAACATCTTTATCCACGTACTTCGCAAAGCTTATGGCAACTATTTCACAACCCCGAAACCAATTTGGGCTTGGCACAGCAAAATTTGATAGATCACTTCTGGGCTGATTTGAACGATTCACCAGATGGTTGCGATCCTCGAAATTTTGTTTCCTATCAAATGGTGGCGCATTTTGTAAAAGGCCTCCTGAACAAAAAATATCCGCAACATTCTCATTACCAATTTGAATTGCGCATGTTGTTAGACAACCCGTCAGATACCGTTCACACCCACGTCATGATGACATCGCCAATTGAGGCACTTCATGACACCTGAATGGAGCACACCCTACATCCTCAGCACGCCTGTGGCCATTCGCGCCATAGAGTTTCTTTTTGCAATGTGCGCTGGTATTCAGACGCTCGAGTACTGGCGCATGCGCCACGCCATGCAAGGCGATGGACTTTGGGTATGGTCTATTCAGAGACAAGACATACCCTCACCTTGGATAAGACGCTGCTTGGATGGCCTGTACACACCTGCGATGTTCAGTGCTTTGCTGCTGACAAGGTTCATGGCCTTGATCAGTCTAGCCATGCAAGGCAGCCACCTTTACAACATTGGTTTTTTGTTTGTGAGCAATTTGGCCATCCTCATCCGTTGGCGAGGCGCCTTCAATGGCGGCAGCGATTTCATGACATTGGTGGTGCTAACAGGCTTGTTGATTGCACAAGTGGTGAGCCAGCTCGAAAGCCCAGAGTTGGGGTGGCGCGCTGGCTTTTGGTACATCACCATCCAGTCGATCACCTCTTATTTCATGTCTGGCTCGGTCAAACTACTTAAGCGTGAGTGGCGTGACGGCAGCGCCATGACCATCTTCTTGAATACCGCTATTCACGGGCCTCTCAGTTCGAACCATTGGTTGCGTCAGCCTTGGCTGGCCGCGATCAGCTCTTGGTCATTCATCCTATGGGAGTGTGCAGCGCCGCTGGCCTTGCTTGACGCTCGTTTGGCGCTGGTCTTTTGCACCATTGCCGCGTTCTTTCACTTTTTGGTATTTTGGTATTTTGGTTTAAATCGATTTTTTTGGGCTTGGATGGCCACATTTCCGGCCATTGTGTGGTGTGCTGGACAAATATAATTTGGCAAGCCAATTACACTCAAACATTAATGTTAAGAATGCATCATGAGTTACTGCACTGATATTCAAAGTATCTTTAAATCCTTGAACCTCGCATTGCCGCCCTTCAATGCTCAGGGTTTTGAGGTCAACTCTCCTGTGGACGGAAGATTGCTTGCAAAAGTCACTGCACACACAGAGGCTCAGGTCAATGCACAACTCTTAGGTTCACACCAAGCCTCGCTTGCTTGGCGCAAAGTGCCTGCGCCCAAGCGAGGAGAATTGGTGCGTGTATTTGGTGAACTTGTGCGACAGCACAAAGAGCCACTTGGTCAACTGATCTCACATGAAACAGGCAAGATCCTGCAGGAAGGCTGGGGCGAGGTTCAAGAAGTTGTCGATATTTGTGAATTTGCGGTGGGCCTTTCGCGCCAGCTTTATGGCTTGAGCATTGCCAGCGAACGACCCGATCACAAGTTGCTCGAAACTTGGCATCCGCTAGGGGTTGTGGGCATCATCTCCGCCTTCAATTTCCCAATGGCGGTTTTCGCATGGAATGCAGCTTTGGCTTTGGTCTGTGGCAACACCCTGGTTTGGAAACCTTCAGAAAAAGCACCTCTGAGTGCCTTGGCTTTGTCTGGCCTTCTTTTGAAAGCTGCAGAACAATCTGGCATGGCGATGGAGGGTTTGGTGTGTCTGCTTCAAGGGGACAGCGCAGTTGGGAAAGCCATGGTTGCAAACCCTCACGTCAAATTGGTCAGTGCCACCGGCTCTACAGCCATGGGTCGCCAAGTTGCCATGGCCTGTGCCACGACTTTCAAAAAATCATTGTTAGAACTGGGCGGCAACAATGCAGCCATTGTTTGTCCTAGCGCCAATTTGGAGTTGGTCACCCGCGGGGTGGTTTTTGCAGCGGCTGGCACTGCTGGTCAACGCTGCACCACACTGCGCCGTCTCATTGTTCATCACTCTGTTTACCAACAGCTGGTTTCATCTTTGCAAAGAGTATTTGAGAAACTGCCAGTGGGCAACCCCCTGACAACGGGCACTCTGGTGGGGCCTCTGATTGATCAAACTGCTTTTCACAACATGCAGGCCTCTATCGAAGAAGCCAAAAAGCTAGGAGGCAAAGTTCATTTCGGAAATCGATGTGATGTGGGTGAGTCCAAAGCTTATTACGTTCGCCCTGCAATCGTAGAATTTGAATCACAAGTAGGTCCGATGCTTCGCGAAACTTTTGCTCCCATTTTGTACGTGGTGCCTTATGATCATTTTGACGATGCTATCGCCATGAACAATGCTGCATCGCATGGCTTGTCCTCTTCTGTGTTCACTCAAGATCTGCTTGAAGCAGAAATATTCACTTCATCCATTGGCTCCGATTGCGGCATTGCCAATGTGAACATCGGCACCAGCGGCGCTGAAATTGGTGGGGCGTTTGGTGGCGAAAAAGAAACTGGCGGTGGACGTGAGTCAGGATCTGATGCTTGGAAAGCCTATATGCGCAGAGCCACCAACACCGTCAACTACGGATCCAGCCTGCCGTTGGCACAAGGCATTCAGTTTGATGTTTGATTGAAGAAACCTCCGGACACTGCAAGTTGGCCACCCGCTTTAACGGCTACTGCGCAGTATTTAAATTCCGGTATCTTTCCAAACGGATCTAGCGCTGCGTTGGTCATGAGATTGGCAGCAGCCTCGTAATACGCGAACGGCATGAACACTGATCCAAGCGGTGTTCCGTCATCACGACGCACCTTCAAACACACCTCACCTCGCCTAGAAGCCAGTGTCATCACTTCGCCTTCACGCAATCCAAGCGTCAACAGATCAGCACCACACATTGAGGCCGTAGCTTCTGGCTCAATGGCATCAAGCACAGTAGCACGGCGCGTCATGCTGCCCGTGTGCCAATGCTCCAACTGCCTACCAGTAATCAGAACGAAGGGAAAGTTGGCATCAGGTCTTTCATTGGCAGGAATGATGTCGGCAGGCACCAAGTTGACGCGACCATCTGCTGTTGCAAAGTGGTCTTTGAACACTGTGGGCTCACCCGGGTCTTCTTCCGAGAGGCAAGGATAAGTCACACTAGACTCACGCATCAATCGATCCCAAGAAATGCCACTGATCACTTCATGCATAGCTTGGCGCATTTCTTCATACACTTCAGCCACACCGTGGTGCTCACCTGCATACGGCCAATTTAAGCCCATGCCTTTGGCAATCTGCTGAATGATCCATAAATCGGCTTTGGCTTGACCTGGTGCTTGCACGGCTTGACGTCCCATTTGAACCATTCGATCGGTGTTGGTCACGGTACCCATTTTTTCTGGCCATGCGGTGGCAGGCAACACCACATCGGCAAGCCACGCGGTTTCGGTCATGAAAATATCTTGAACCACCAAGTGCTCTAACGAAGCCAAGGCGTGTCGTGCATGGTTCAAATCGGGGTCGCTCATGGCGGGGTTCTCGCCCATGATGTACATGCCGCGCACCTTGTGTGGATCTGCTTCATCGGCCAAGGCCTTGTGCATGATTTCAACCACGGTATAGCCAGGCTGGCTGTCAAGGGGAGTGTTCCAAAACTTTTCAAACCATTCGTGTGCCAAGGGATTTGTGACCCGCTGGTAGTTGGGGTACATCATGGGAATAAGCCCAGCATCGCTGGCACCTTGCACGTTGTTTTGACCCCGCAATGGATGCAAACCTGAGCCGGGCTTGCCAATCTGCCCCGTGACTGAGACCAATGCTATCAGGCAACGCGCATTGTCAGTTCCGTGAATGTGCTGGCTCACACCCATGCCCCAGAGAATCATGGCGGCTTTGCTGGTCGCAAATTCGCGCGCCACTTCCCGTAACGTTTCTGCAGGTACACCACAAATGGGTGCCATGGCTTCAGGGCTATAACCCTGGATGTTTTGTTTCAATGCTTCGTAGTTGTTGGCGCGCGTTTGAATGAAGCTTTGATCCACCAAGCCTTCTTCAATGACGGTATAAATCAAGGCATTGAGCATCGCTACATCGGTATCTGGCTTGAATTGCAAGGTACGCCAAGCATGCTTGCCAATGTCGGTCACACGCGGATCGGCCAATACAATTTTGGCACCGCGCTTGGCTGCGTTTTTCATCCAAGTGGCAGCCACAGGGTGATTGGCCGTTGGGTTGGCGCCAATGACAAAAATGAGACCTGCATGTTCAACATCGTTGACCTGGTTGCTGACAGCCGCAGAACCCACGCCTTCTAACAAAGCGGACACACTGGAGGCATGGCACAAGCGCGTGCAATGGTCAACGTTGTTGGACCCAAAGCCAGTGCGTACCAACTTTTGGAAGAGGTAGGCCTCTTCGTTGCTGCCCTTGGCAGAGCCAAATCCTGCCAAGGATTTAGGGCCAAAGGCATCGCGCAATTGTTTCAATTTGCCAGCACCCAAGGCCAAAGCCTCCTCCCAGGTGGCTTCCCTGAACACGGCAGCCCAATCGGCGCCGTTGCGATTGAGTTGCTGAATCAACGCAGGGTCTTTGGGGACGCCTGGTTTTCGAATGAGCGGAGTTGTGAGGCGTTGAGGGTGCTGAATGTAATCGAAACCAAAACGGCCTTTGACGCACAAACGATTGTGATTGGCTGGCCCATCGCGCCCATCCACACTCACTATTTTGTTGTCTTTGATGTTGTAGGTCAGCAAGCACCCTACACCGCAGAATGGGCAAACGGAATCAACTTTTTGATCGACCACTTGCGATCCAACTTGCGACTTGGGCATAAGAGCACCCGTTGGGCAAGCCTGCACACACTCACCACAAGCGACGCAGGTGCTGTTGCCCATGTCGTCTTGCAAATCGAAAACAATTTGACTGTGTGATCCACGATGTGCATAAGCAATGACATCGTTCACTTGCTCTTCGCGACAAGCCGTCACACATCGCTTGCATTGAATGCACGCATCCAGGTTGACCGCCATGGCAGGATGCGACATATCACTTGCTGGTTGCAGACGCTTCAAGGCCTGCAACGCTTGTCGAACTGCGACATCCATTTTACGAACCCAGTCGCTCAACTCACCATGCTGCCCGTCTTTCGTCCATTTGTAGCCTTGCTCAGGCATGTCTGACAGCAGCAATTCAAGCACCATTTTTTGGCTTTGCTTGGCGCGCAGACTGTTGGACAACACTTCCAGTCCAGGCGTGACGTTTCTGCAGCAACTGGGCGCAAGCGTTCTTTCGCCTTGAATTTCAACCACACACGCACGGCAATTGCCATCCGCGCGCATGCCTTCTTTATAGCAAAGATGCGGTATCGCAATGCCATGGCGCTTGGCCGCATTGAGAATGGACTCACCTTCAAATCCCACCACCGTTTGATCGTTCAGCTTGAACTCGACAAGAGCAGGCGCCAACAATTCTTGAGATACAGGTGCATTCATTTAAATGACCTCCTGCGGAAAATACTTTTGAACACAGCGCACAGGATTAGGCGCTGCTTGGCCCAAACCACAAATCGAGGCATCGGCCATCACTTGATTCAAATCTTCCAAAGTAGCGTTGTCCCACACGGGCGCCTGCATCAGTTGAGCCGCCTTTTCTGTGCCCACTCGACAGGGCGTACACTGCCCACAACTTTCGTGCGCAAAGAATTTCATCATGTTCAAGGCTGCATTGCGAGCCGAGTCTTGATGCCCCAGCACAATGACAGCCGCCGAACCAATGAAGCAGCCATAGGCTTGCAGAGTGTCAAAGTCTAGGGGAATGTCTGAGAGCGATGCAGGCAAAATGCCACCCGAAGCACCGCCTGGTAAGTAAGCGTAAAACTCGTGACCCTCTTGCATGCCACCGCAATATTCTTCAATGAGCTCAGCCATGGTAATGCCAGCAGGCGCCAATTTCACGCCAGGCTTTTTCACACGCCCACTGACGCTGAAGCTTCGCAGGCCTTTGCGGCCGTGGCGTCCAAAACCAGAGAACCACTCAGGCCCTTTTTGAACAATGTCACGCACCCAATACAAGGTTTCAAAGTTATGCTCTAGGGTCGGCCTGCCAAACAAACCCACCTGAGCAATGTAAGGCGGGCGCATGCGCGGCTCACCACGCTTGCCTTCAATGCTTTCAATCATGGCCGACTCTTCACCGCAAATGTATGCGCCAGCACCTCTTCGCAATTCAATCTTGGGCAACAGGACGGGTGAGCGGATTTTGAGTTTTTGCAACTCAGCCTCTAACACCTGACGGCAAGCATGGTACTCATCGCGCAAATAAATATAAATGGCATCAATGCCCACGACATGGGCTGCCACCAACATGCCTTCTAAAAACCGATGTGGATCGCGTTCTAAATACGTTCTGTCTTTGAAAGTACCTGGCTCGCCTTCGTCGATGTTCACAGCCATCAGGCGCGGAGCCGATTGCTCGCGCACAATGCGCCACTTGCGTCCTGCTGGAAATCCAGCCCCGCCCAATCCTCGCAAGCCAGAGTCTTCCATGGCTTTCATGACAACTTCAGTAGTTTGTGCACCACTAGACAGTGCTTGCAGCAAGGCATAACCGCCTTCGGCCATGTAGGCCTCCAAATCAATGTGATCTGGCGCAACAGGGTGGATGGCTTCGGCTTGAACTGACGCCATCACTTTTTCTGCATTTGCATGACCGATTTGATGTTGATGCACCACAGCCACAGGTGCCTGCTCACATCGACCAACGCAGGGTGCGGGCACAACTTTGATATTGCTTGTGCCTAGCGATGCTTTCAGCTTGCTAAGCAGCGTGGGGGCACCAGCCATCTCGCAACTGAGGCCATCGCACACCCTCACTGTGAATTGCGGTGCTTGCTCACCCTCGCGAATCACTTCAAAGTGATGGTAGAACGTGGCCACTTCATAGACCTCAGCCATCGGAATGTTCATCAGCTTAGACAAGGCCACCAAATGCCTTTCGTGCAGGCCACGGAAGGTGTCGTTGAGGGCGTGCAATTGCTCGATGAGTAAATCGCGGCGCAGCTTTAAAGCCTCAGGTTCTAGCAAAAGCAAAGCTCTCACTTCTTGCATAGAAGCCTCATCCGCCTGACGCCCTTTGAGTTGGCTCTTTTGTCGGATTTTCAAGCTCATCGCTTGAGGGCTTGCAAAAGCCACAACAGACTGCGAATTGGATTTTAAAATAGACATGCGAGTGCAATTTTAGAGGGGCTTTCTCCTTTTTGAATACTGGCAAGCCTTATTTGCAGTCTGTCTTCTATGTCTATTCACTATTAGGACTACAGTCTGTCCATCCCATTGGAGTCCTGCATGGAAAACCTTCGAAACGCTATTTTTGTGCCACATGGCGCCCCTACATTTGCCTTGGACTCTGGAGAAGCAGGCCTGGCCATGAGCCAATTGACCGACTTATTGGCAAAACCTCGCGCCATCATTGTGGTCAGCCCGCACTGGGACACGGCCGTGCCAACAGTGAGTACGGCTACACAACTCGAAACCATTTATGACTTTTTTGGCTTCCCAGAAGCCTTGTACCGCATCAAATACCCCGCCACAGGCTACCCAGAAGGCGCACAAGAAGTGGTGAAGGCACTGCAAAAGCGCTTTAAGCAAGTGGCCACAGATCCAGCACGCGGCCTGGACCATGGCGCATGGACACCACTTCGCCAAATGTTTCCTGATGCCGACATCCCGATCATTGCCGTGTCCATCCAAAGTCATGCAGGGACCGCCCATGCACTGACCATGGGTGAAGCACTTGAAGAATTGACACACCAAGGATATTTGGTGATTGGCTCTGGCAACATCACACACAACTTGGGTGACTATCGCATGGCAGCCATGCAAGGCGGCCAAACGCCAGAGTACGTTCAAACCTTTGCCGACTGGGTGCAGGTACAAATGGTGGACAAGAATGTGCAGCATTTGATTGATTACCGTCTGCACTCTAAAGAAGGCGTACGTTCACACCCGGCAGAAGACCATCTGCTGCCCTTGTTTGTGGCCCTAGGCGCGGCTGGCAAAGATGCAACTGCCAAGGCCTTCTATCGTGGCATCAGCAGTTATGTGATTGCCATGGACGGCTATACGTTTTCCTAAAGCTGTATCTCTTCAAACTTGACTGATGTGTTCCATGGGGGCATGACCGCTCATGAGCCAAACTAGCAGTTCTCTCACAGAACGGATGTTCTCGCCAAAAGGCAGCACACCAGAACCTCTGAAAAATAAACCCTTTTGCACATCACCGGTGAGGGCGTGCCCTAGCTGCTGATCAATGCAAAACTGGCCCATCTTGGAGTGACCATCACGCAACCCGCAGTGTTGTAAGCAGTCAAACGACATGTTGCACTTTTTTTTCACATGCGCACGATCTTGTAATTTGGATTCAATTCGAATGTACTTTTCTAGCCAAGGGGTTTTGACAGCCCTGGCAGGCAAGCCCGCCACACTGATAAATTCTTGCAAGTCTTCGGGCTTGGCGTTCGCTAAAATTTCTTTAAAGGCCAAAGGTGCATCACACTCCTGCGTCACAGCAAACGCAGTGCCCAACTGAACAGCAGATGCGCCAAGCTCCTGCAAGCGCAGAATGTCCTCGCGGCACGAAATACCACCAGCGGCAATCAGAGGAATTTGCCCTTCCAGCCCAGCTGATTTAAAAAATTCAAGGATGGCAGGAATGGCCACATCAAAATTAAAGCGGGGGTCATTGAGGTCGTCAATGTTGGCAGCACCCAAATGGCCACCGGCCAACTTGGGGTGCTCAATCACAATGGCCGAAGGCAAACGCCCTTTCTTCTCCCACTTTCGAACGACCAACTGCACACCCCTAGCGTCCGCCAAAATAGGAATAAGGGCTGTGTTGGGAAAGTCCTTGGCCAATTCTGGCAAGTCCAAAGGCAAACCGGCGCCCACCACAATGGCGTCTGCGCCAGAAGCCAAAGCTTGCGCGACATAGCCTGGATATTGATTCAAGGCTTTCATGATGTTGACCGCAATCAGGCCCCTGCCATTGGACAGCATTCGTGCTTTTTTAATTTCACGGTCTAGAGCGATCAAATTGGCCGATTCAATTTGTTGCCTTGCATCGGGC
>CANHXV010000019.1 GCA_947464665.1 Comamonadaceae bacterium | reverse complement strand
AGCCCATGCACCTTGTTTATCAGACGATCCATGCCAGTGCTGCAACTGGCCGGCCATTGTATCTCCGGACACGAAACGCTCCGTGCCTTCGCTCAGAATTGTGAAAAGCACGAAAATGAGTTCTAAAGAAATCAAATTTATTCGCATGACCCACCTGAAGGGTCCGAATATTTGGACTTACCGCCCCGTCCTAGAAGCTTGGATCGACATTGGCGATTTAGAAGACTTCCCGTCCAACACCCTCCCCGGTTTTAACGCGCGGCTCCAAAATATGCTCCCCGGGCTCATAGAGCACCGCTGTAGCGTTGGCGAAAGAGGCGGCTTCTTGCAAAGGCTCACCGAGGGCACTTGGCCAGGCCACATCATGGAGCACGTGGCACTAGAGTTGCAAAACCGAGCCGGGATGCAAACTGGTTTCGGCAAAGCCAGAGAGGCAGGCCCCAGGGGCATTTACAAAGTGGTCATCCGGACCCGCAATGAAACGGTCAGTCGCGCCGCCCTTCAAGCCGCCCGCGATCTGGTCATGGCAGCCATTGAAGACCGCCCCTACCCCGTCAAACAAGTCATTGCCGATCTCACCCAAATGGTCGATCGCCTTTGCATTGGACCCAGCACCGCTTGTATTGTGGATGCTGCATCTGATCGCAACATTCCCTCAATTCGCCTCAACGATGGCAACTTGGTTCAACTCGGTTATGGCGCCAATCAGCGCCGCATTTGGACAGCCGAAACCGACCAAACAAGCGCCATTGCCGAGGGAGTTTCCAAAGACAAAGACCTGACCAAAAGTTTGCTCGCCAACTGTGGCGTGCCAGTGCCAGAGGGCCGTAACGTTGGCTCACCCGAAGAAGCATGGGAAGCCGCCCAAGAAATTGGCCTACCGGTTTGCGTCAAGCCCGTCGATGGCAATCATGCTCGCGGTGTATCACTTGAGCTCAGAACTCAAGCCGAAATTGAAGCGGCCTACCATTTGGCCGAGGCTGAAGGCACCGATGTGTTGGTTGAGCGACATATATTGGGTGATGAACATCGCTTGCTGGTGGTGGGTGGCAAAGTGGTGGCCGCCAACAAAGGTGAAGTGGCGAGCATCGTGGGTGATGGCTTTCACAGCGTTGAAGAATTGATCGAAAGCCAAATCAACTCAGACCCTCGCCGCGGCGAAGAAGAGGATTTTCCGCTAGACACCATTCGCCTCAAAGATCACACCACGGCAGTGCTTGAACTCAAACGACAAGGTCTAACGGGTCAGAGTATTCCTGAAAAAGACCGCCATGTGTTGATCATGCGCACCGGCAATATGGCCATGGATGTGACCGATTTGGTTCATCCCGATGTGGCCGAGTTGGCCGCTCTTGCCGCCCGCATTGTGGGCTTGGACATTGCTGGCGTTGACCTGGTTGCACAAGATATTTCCAAACCCATGAAGGCCCAAGGCGCCGCTATCGTGGAAGTCAACGCTGGCCCCGGCCTGCTCATGCACTTAAAGCCTGCAACTGGCGAAGCCAGACCTGTGGGTAAAGCCATTGCAGCACATTTGTTTGCTGAAAATTCAGAACCTCGCATCCCGGTGGTGGGACTTATCGGCCAAGAAAATACCACTGGCACTAGCCATCTCATTGCTTGGCTGCTGCACCTGCAAGGATTACAAACAGGCCTCTCTTCGGCCAAAGGCTTGTTTTTAGGCCAACGTTGCCTGCATGCGCAAAGCGACATGGAATGGGAATCAGCGCAACGCCTGCTCATCAATCGATCCGTTCAAGCTGCCGTCTTTGAAACCACCGCAAGGCACTTGTTGGCCGAGGGCTTGCCCTACGACCGTTGTCAAGTCGGCGTCATCACATCCATGCCCAAGGCAGCAGGACTTGAAGATTTGTACATTCAAAGCGATGAACAAATGCCCAATGTGGTCAGAACACAAATGGACGTCGTGCTATCCCAAGGTATGGCCGTGCTCAACGCGGAAGACGAAGAAGTTGTCAAGCTTGCTCAGTATTGCGATGGCGAAGTCACTTACTTCGCCAGCTCTGAAGAGCACCCCCGTATCGTTCAACACCGCAGTGAAAACGGACGTGTCGTTTTCTGGCGCAAAAATCATTTGGTCTTGGCCCAAGGGAATCATGAAATAGAAGCCTTGAATCGCCAATTGCCTGCTATCGATAAAGTTTTTAAAAACAAGCACCTCCAATGCATTGAAGTCTTAGCAGCCGCTGCAGCCGCATGGGCTCTTGGCATTCAGACCGATCTCATCAGAGCTGGCATCAAAAGTTTTGGCCAAAGCCCTGGCGCACACTAAGTCATCGCTGACTGCCAATTCATTCAATTCAAGACTGCAAGACTCGCTTCAACCAGGATCAAGTTTCATGGAAGTATCAAGAATTCGAGCTTTGCGGGGACCCAATTTATGGAGCCGACAAACGAGCATCGAAGCCATTGTGAGTTGCGAGTCGCAAGAGCGGGAGATGACGCCCGGCAATGAGTTTGAAAAGCAACTGAGAAGAATTTTTCCCGCAGTGGGACCGCTGGAAGGTTCGCGCCCAGGTCAACCTGCCAGCATGGCCCATGCCTTGGAAAAAATCACACTCAGTCTGCAAAATCAAGCAGGCTGTCCCATCACATTCAGCCGCACCACGGCCACCGAAGAAGAAGGCGTCTACCAAGTCGTTGTTCAATACACCGAAGAAGATGTTGGCAGGTTGGCTCTGGCTTGGGCAGAGAAACTGTGCCAAGCTGTTAAATCGCATGCAGCCTTTGATTTAAATCAAGCCCTCACTGAATTGCGAGATTTGGACGAAGATGTCCGCCTTGGGCCTTCCACGGGTTCCATCGTAGATGCTGCGATTCTAAAAGGCATCCCCTACCGCCGCCTCACTGAAGGCAGCATGGTTCAATTTGGCTGGGGTAGCAAACAAAGGCGCATACAAGCGGCAGAAACAGACACCACCAGTGCCATTGCCGAATCCATTGCGCAGGATAAAGATCTCACCAAATCATTGCTGTTGGCTGCAGGCGTGCCAGTTCCCATCGGACGGCCTGCCAAGAACTTAGAAGACGCTTGGCAGATTGCACAAAGCATTGGACTTCCTATTGTGGTTAAACCTCAAGACGGCAACCAAGGTAAGGGCGTCACGGTCAACATTGTCGAGCGCGAACTATTTAACCAAGCCTACGAAACGGCTTCCAGATATGGCGAAGTTTTGGTAGAAAAATTCTTGCCTGGCAGCGATTACCGTTTGCTGGTCGTCGGCAACAAATTGGTTGCGGCGGCCAGACGTGAACCACCCTTGGTCGTCGGTGATGGCATCCATACGGTCAAAGAATTGGTCGACAAAGTCAATGCAGATCCACGCCGCGGTGACGGTCATTCCACTTCACTGACCAAAATCAAGTTTGATGACATTGCCATCGGCCGCTTGAAGTTGCAAGATATGGAGCCTAATTCAGTTCCTGAAAAAGGTCGCCGCGTCATCTTGCGCAACAACGCCAATTTGTCCACTGGCGGCACGGCCACCGATGTCACGGACGATGTTCACGCCGAAGTGGCAGCTCGTGTCGTGGTCGCAGCCCAAATGGTAGGCGTTGATATTTGTGGTGTCGATGTCGTTTGCGAATCAGTTCTCAAGCCGCTTGAAGAACAAAATGGCGGCATTGTTGAAGTCAATGCTGCACCTGGCTTGCGAATGCACATCAGCCCTTCATTTGGCAAAGGTCGGAATGTTGGCAAAGCAATCATTGATTACATGTACCCCAACGGGGACAACGGTCGCATTCCAGTCATTGCGGTCACAGGCACCAATGGCAAGACAACCACTGTGCGCCTGACAGCGCATCTGCTCAAAGCCAATGATTTGCGCGTCGGCATGACCAACACCGACGGTGTGTATGTCAACGGTCGTCAAATTGACGATGGCGATTGCAGTGGTCCGCGCAGTGCGCGCAATGTACTGATGCACCCCGATGTCGATGCTGCCGTGTTTGAAACAGCCAGGGGTGGCTTGCTGCGCGAAGGATTGGCTTTTGATCGTTGCCAAGTTGCCATCGTCACCAACATTGGCTCTGGTGATCACTTAGGTTTGAACTACATCACCACAGTCGAAGATCTGTCGGTCTTAAAACGTGTCGTTGTGCTCAATGTCGCAAGCGACGGCATGGCCGTCCTGAATGCAACCGATCCACAAGTGGCCATGATGGCACGAATGTGCCCTGGCGATGTCACATTCTTTGCACTCGATCCACACCATCCTGTTTTAGCCACTCACAGGGCTCAAGGCAAGCGAGTGGTTTACACAGAAAACGCTAACATCGTTGCACAACAAGGCAAGAAATATTTCCGCATACCTCTCAGCGATGTCCCCCTAACCCGACAGGGACAAATTGGCTTCCAAACTGAAAATGTCATGGCTGCTGTAGCCGCGGCTTGGGCCCTCAATGTGTCATGGGACACCATTGCACAAGGCTTGTCCACATTCATCAGTGACATTCAAGGCGTTCCTGGTCGATTCAATGTGTTCGATTACAAGGGTGCCACTTTGATCGCCGACTACGGTCATAACCCCGATGCCATTCAAGCTTTGGTTCAAGCGGTTGACAACATGCCTGCCCAAAAGCGAGTGGTGGTCATCAGTGGTGCAGGTGATCGCCGTGATCAAGACATTCGTGACCAAACTCAAATTTTGGGAACAGCCTTTGACGAAGTTATTCTGTACCAAGATGCATGCCAACGCGGCCGAAGCGATGGCGAAGTCATTCAACTGCTACGCGATGGCCTCAATGGTGCTGTCCGAACCCAATATGTTCAAGACATTCAGGGCGAGTTCAATGCCATCGACACAGCATTGGCCCGACTTACAAGTGGCGATCTCTGCTTGATCTTGATTGACCAGGTAGAAGCTGCGCTTGCCTACATCCAAGGCAAGGTCAACGACAGTCAAGTGGCTTCAGCCAAATAACATAATACCCATACAGGTTGCTACAAACGTGGTGACCCACTTCAACCATCGCGTCCAAGTGGGTTTTGGCGTTTCAATGTAGAGGTGGATGAATCGCCCCACCCAAACTGAGAGCCCAAATGAAACCCATAAGCCAATAGCATTGACTGTTTGATCTTCGGGCCAGAAATTAAAGACCACCGCACTTACCAGCAAGCTGATGCTAAAGTGAATGAGGAAGATGGCGTATGAAGCGTTAGAGAGTTCGCAAATCCACTTGAGTTGAAGGCACTGAATGGCCTTGCAATCATTTGCCTCATACCAGCAAAGCAAAGTAGCTGTTGCAATGGCCACCAGCAGTCTGGCTCGCGGTTGGTACGCAATAGCAACAAGGCCACAAAAGAGAATCAGCAACCCTAGATTTTTCGTGCTTAATTTGATATCGGTATAGCGCCACGCTCCAATGCACAAACCTAGACCATAAGCACCAAAGAAATAAGGACCCCACATTTCACCCAAGGGATTCAGGTTCCACACAAAAATTGAACACAGCGTGAGAATCACCCAAAAGCCAAATGCCTTGCGCACGACAGAACCCTTGCCCGAAATAACTTGCCATGTCTGTGCAAGCGAAGTACATACCATCGCCATTGCAAAAAGTTGAAAATCAATTGCAACATACCAAACGCCTGCAGAAAAAGCTTCCAGATCAAGAATATCTTGCAGCAAAAAAATGTGCGCAGGAA
Organism: Comamonadaceae bacterium; assembly: GCA_947464665.1. Taxonomy (GTDB): domain Bacteria; phylum Pseudomonadota; class Gammaproteobacteria; order Burkholderiales; family Burkholderiaceae_C; genus Limnohabitans_A. The sequence goes on along the minus strand of CANHXV010000019.1, from coordinate 12,829 downwards.
CTTGCATCAATGAAGGCGAATTGGAAAGCGAAGAATGGTTAAAGTAAGGGCGAACAAGCGCTGTGATAGCAACTGTCACACTCAAGGCTGCTAACAAAGGGATGACCAATCTTTGATAACGCAATAATATTCGTAAGAAAAAATCAAACGCAGATTGTGGGACTGCATGGGCCCAAGACTTGGCGTTCAGGTACCCGCTTACAACCAAGAAAATTTGTACCGCCATCAGCGCGTAATTCAGAAGAAACACTTCAATCAACGGCAACCACTCTGCCATCACAAAAGACATAGGGCTGTAAAGCGCCAAATGGTGCCACACAATGAGGACACAAGCGCAAGCTTTAAAGAGGTCGATGACCTCTAAGCGTTCAGACTTCAAGCTGAACGCTCTTGAAATTAGAGAGCCAAGCGAGCACGTGCTGCAGCGTACTGCTGCTTCAGTTTGGCAACTAGGTCTGCCGTGCTGACCACTGCATCGATGGCACCAATTCCCTGGCCACAACCCCAAATATCTTTCCAAGCTTTTTTGGCGTCACCACCAAAATTCATGGCGGAGGGGTCGGATACCGGTAAGTTGGCAGGATCGAGTCCAGCCGACTTAATGGATGGCGCCAAGTAGTTGCCATGCACACCCGTGAACAAATTGCTGTAAACAATGTCGTCAGAGTTGCAGTCAACGATGGCCTGCTTGTAGTCGTCGGCTGCACGGGCCTCATGGGTTGCAATGAATGCCGAGCCAATGTAGGCAAAGTCTGCACCGATGGCCTGTGCCGCCAAAATAGCATCGCCACTTGCAATCGAGCCAGACAAGGCCACAGGCCCATCAAACCATTGGCGAATTTCTTGGATCAATGCAAAGGGACTTTTTTCGCCAGCATGACCGCCAGCGCCCGCTGCGACTGCAACCAAGCCGTCAGCGCCTTTTTCAATAGCCTTGTGTGCAAACTTATTGTTGATGATGTCATGCAGCACCACACCCCCATAACTGTGTGCTGCTTGATTGATGTCCTCGCGTGCGCCCAATGACGTAATGATGATGGGCACCTTGTACTTCACACACATGGCCATATCGTGCTCAAGTCGATCATTGCTTTTATGGACAATTTGATTGATGGCGAAGGGCGCAGCTGGCCTGTCGGGGTTGGCTTTGTTGTAAGCCGCCAAGGTTTCCGTAATTTCAATCAACCACTCTTCCAATTGCGCTGCAGGTCGGGCATTGAGTGCAGGCATTGACCCCACAACACCCGCCTTGCATTGTTCAATCACCAACTTAGGATTGCTGATAATGAACAAAGGTGAGGCAATGACCGGAAAGGGCAAATTGGCCAAAGCAGCGGGGAGTTTTGACATGAGGTCTCCAGTTAGATTGAATATCTTTGAGTGCTGTATGCGCTGGTTTTATTAGAAGGCTTCTAGGGAAAGCTCTGTCACGCACTTAGCACCGTCCACGATGCTGTCACGCACACCTGGGGCACGGCTTAGCAAATGATCGGCATAAAACCGTGCTGTGATGACTTTGGCATCCATGAAAGCCTTGTCACTGGCCTGTGCACTTTGCGTCAAAGCTACTAACATCGCGCGGCCCATCTGCCAGCCAGCCATCAAATTGCCAGTCAACATCAAATAAGGCACGCTACCCGCATACACATCATTGGGATTGGCTTTTGCTTGACCCGCCACAAAATGAACCGCATCTAAAAATGCCATCCGAGCCGCTTTCAGTCTGCGTCCCACTGCCTTAGCATCTTCATGCGCGTGCGATAACAATTCATTTTCTGTTGACTCAACTTGACCTGCCAAAGCTTTGGCTGTTTGACCGCCGTCACGACTGGTTTTGCGACCTACCAAGTCATTGGCTTGAATGGCTGTCGTACCTTCGTAAATGGTCAAAATCTTGGCGTCACGGTAGTACTGCGCGGCACCGGTTTCTTCAATGAAACCCATGCCACCGTGAACCTGTACACCCAAGGAAGTCACTTCCAAACTCATCTCTGTGCTGTAGCCCTTCACCAGTGGCACCATGAATTCGTAGAACAACGCATTTTGCTTACGTACTTCTATATCGGGGTGGTGATGTGCCGCATCATAGGCCGCAGCAGCGACCGTAGCCAAAGCGCGGCAACCTTCAATGGTGGCACGCATGGTCATGAGCATGCGTTTGACATCGGGGTGATGAATGATAGGAGCTGATGTGTTCATGCTGCCATCAACAGGACGGCTTTGCACGCGATCTTTAGCATACTGAACTGCTTTTTGATAAGCACGCTCTGCAATGGCAATGCCCTGTACGCCAACGGCATAACGAGCAGCGTTCATCATGATGAACATGTACTCAAGACCACGGTTTTCCTCGCCCACCAAATAACCAATGGCACCGCCGTGATCGCCATACTGAAGCACGGCGGTGGGGCTGGCCTTAATACCCATCTTGTGTTCTATGCTGACACAGTGCACATCGTTGCGAGCACCAAGGCTACCGTCAGCATTGACCATGAACTTGGGTACCACAAACAAGCTGATACCCTTCACGCCTTCAGGCGCACCTTGCACACGGGCTAACACCAAGTGCACGATGTTGTCAGCCATATCGTGTTCACCATAGGTGATGTATATCTTTGTGCCAAACACTTTGAAGGTGCCGTCGGGCAGAGGCTCTGCGCGTGTGCGCACCAAAGCCAAATCGGAACCTGCTTGCGGCTCCGTCAAATTCATGGTGCCCGTCCACTCACCAGAAATTAACTTTTCCAAGTAAATACTTTTCAATTCGTCGGAACCTGCTGTGAGCAAGGCTTCAATGGCGCCATCTGTCAGCAAAGGACAGAGCGCAAAACTCATGTTGGCCGAGTTGAGCATTTCGCCGCAAGCTGCGCCAATGGTTTTAGGCAAACCTTGCCCCCCAAAATCGGTCGGATGCTGCAAACCTTGCCAGCCACCTTCACCATATTGCTTGAATGCCTCTTTAAAGCCTGGTGTGGTTTTCACTTGGCCATTTGAAAAAGCCGATGGATTTTGATCGCCCGCCCAATTCAGGGGCGCAATCACATCTTGGTTCAACTTGGCGCACTCTTCAAGTACAGCTTGAGCTGTTACTAAACCTGCATCTTCAAAACCAGGCATTTGGGCTACTTGGTCAATTTGGGCCAAGTGCTCTATGTTGAAAAGCATGTCTTTTAAAGGTGCAACGTAACTCATCTGTATCTCCAAACAAAAGAAAGGCACCTCACAGGATGCCTTTCAAACTCACAATCAAGTTCAATCAATCGCTTCAAAGAGCGTTGACCAATTCAGGCACAGCCACAAAGAGATCGGCTTCCAAACCATAATCAGCCACACTGAAGATGGGCGCTTCAGGATCTTTGTTAATGGCCACAATGACCTTGCTGTCCTTCATACCCGCCAAGTGTTGAATGGCACCGGAAATACCGCAAGCCACATACAACTGCGGCGCTACAATTTTGCCAGTTTGTCCCACTTGCCAATCGTTGGGCGCGTAGCCAGCGTCCACCGCAGCGCGACTGGCACCCATGGCAGCACCCAACTTATCAGCCAAGGGCGTGATGACTTCGGCAAATTTCTCTGCGCTGCCCAAGGCTCGGCCACCCGACACAATGATTTTGGCTGCCGTGAGTTCAGGCCGATCGTTCTTTGCAATTTCACTGCCTTTGAAGGCACTTTTGCCGCTGTCAGCGATGACTGCAATGGTTTCAACGCTGGCAGACCCACCAGAAGCCGCCGCCGGGTCAAAACCTGTCGTGCGAACTGTCAACACCTTAGTGGCATCTTTGCTTTGCACTGTAGCGATGGCGTTGCCAGCATAAATAGGACGTTCAAATGTATCGGCTGACAGCACCAGAGTCACATCGCTTAACTGAGCCACATCCAACTTGGCTGCTACGCGGGGCGATACATTTTTACCGCCTGCCGTGGCTGGAAATAAGATGTGGGTGTAGTTGCCAGCGATAGCCAAAACTTGAGCGGCCACATTTTCTGCCAATGCATGCGCGAAAACTTCTGAATCGGCGTGAATTACTTTGGACACACCTGCAATTTGTGACGCAGCTTGTGCAGCAGCGCTGGCGTTGTGCCCTGCGACCAAAACGTGCACATCACCACCGCAGGCCACAGCAGCTGTGACGGTGTTGAGAGTTGCACCTTTGATCGATACGTTGTCGTGTTCTGCTATGACTAAATTAGACATGAAACTTCCTTGGTCAGTTGAGGACAGAGCAAATCTTGGTCTGTCCCACAATTTAATTTAATTAGATTACCTTCGAAACATTTTTCAACTTATCAACCAATGAAGCGACGTCAGGCACTTTGATACCCGCAGAGCGCTTAGGCGGTTCGGATACTTTCAAGGTGGTGATGCGGGGTGACACATCGACACCTAAATCTTCAGGCTTTAAGGTATCGAGTTGTTTTTTCTTGGCCTTCATGATGTTAGGCAAGGTGACGTAGCGCGGCTCATTCAAGCGCAAGTCAGTGGTGATCACCGCAGGCATGTTGATTGACAAAATTTCTAGGCCCCCATCGATCTCGCGCGTGACTTGTGCTTTGCCGTCCACCACTTCGACTTTGGAGGCGAAGGTTGCTTGCGGTAAGTCAGCCAATGCAGCCAACATTTGACCTGTTTGGTTGCAATCGTCGTCAATGGCTTGCTTACCCAAAATGATCAAGCCAGGCTGCTCTTTGTCAACCAAGGCTTTGAGTAATTTGGCCACAGCCAAAGGCTGCAAATCCTCCGTAGTTTCAACCAAGATAGCGCGGTCAGCGCCAATGGCCATGGCGGTTCTCAATGTTTCTTGACACTGCGTCACACCGCAAGAAACAGCAATCACTTCTGTGGCAAAGCCCTTCTCTTTCAAGCGAACTGCCTCTTCCACAGCAATTTCGTCGAAGGGGTTCATGCTCATTTTGACGTTGGCGATATCGACGCCCGTACCATCAGATTTGACCCGCACCTTCACGTTGTAGTCAACAACCCGCTTAACGGGAACAAGAATTTTCATGAAAGCTCTCCATTGATATCAAAACTCAAGCGCCTGAAAAGGCCGCATCCCATTGACGTTACGTAAACGTCAATTGTGCATCAAAAATTCATTGACCAGCCCTCGGGGTCGACAAAAAAGCACGATCGTTCGCATTTTAGACCGGTTTTTTAAATCCACATTGATCATATGCTGATCCTACCTTCGGGAATTCACCAACCAATCGGTAGGTTAATTCAGGTTAAGATTTAAATGCTAAACAATCGGTTTCACGGTTGTATTTTGTAACCATTAAATGGAGCACTCAGATGAAAAAATCATTGATGGCCGTGGCAGCGGCAACACTCGCTGGCTTCAGCGGCTTGGCACAAGCACAAACCGTTTTGACTGTCTCAAGCTGGGTGCCCCCCACCCACGGCCTTTCTGTCTCCCAAAAAGAATGGTGTGATGACCTGGCCGCTAAAACATCCAATCGAGTTCGTTGCAACATCCTCCCCCGAGCAGTAACGCCAGCACCAGGCACCTTTGATGCCGTCAGAAACGGCTTGGTCGATGTTTCATTCACTGTTCATGGCTACACTCCAGGTCGATTTGTTCTGACACAAATGGCCGAGTTCCCTTTCCTGGGTGACCGTGCCGAGCCCTTGTCTGTGGCTTTCAACCGCGTTGCCAGCAAGCACCCAGAATTCACAGCTGAGCACCAAGGTGTCAAAGTATTGGGCTATTTCACCCATGGCCCAGGAATCATTTTCAACACCAAAAAACCCATTACCCGCGTAGAAGACCTTTCAGGTCTTAAATTCCGCGTTGGCGGTGGCATGGTCAATGAAATCTCAAAACAGCTGGACATGAATGTCACACTCAAACCAGCGCCTGAATCTTTTGAACTTTTATCAAGCGGCGTGATGGATGGAACACTGTTCCCCGCAGAGTCAACAGACTCATTCAAAATTGACAAGATCATCAAGCATGCCACTCAGATTCAAGGCGGTCTCTACAATACAAGCTTCGTGTTCATGATGAACCCGGCCAAATACAACAGCCTTTCAGCCCAAGACAAAAAAGTGGTGGATGAATTGTCTGGTGAAGCCGTGGCAAGTCGATTTGGAAAAGCGTGGGACCGTGTGGATGATCAGGCTTTGGCAAATATGCAAAAAAATGGCGTTAAAGTCATCAAAGCCGACAACAGTTTTGTCAGTGGCATCACAGTGCGTGTCAGCAAGCTCGAGCGTGACTGGGTCCTGGCCGCCAAATCCAAAGGTCTGAAAGACCCCTCGGGTACATTGGCAGAGTTTCGCGCTGAAATCGCAAAGCTGCAAAAGCAAAAGTGATCAAAGTTTCCCTAGGCTGAGGCTTTAGGGAACTAGAGAGTACCAGCGGTATTTGCCCTCACAGCAAATACCGTTTTTTTATGGGTTAAAAGTTGAATAAATTACTTGAAATTCTGTGCGGAACCCTTGCTGGTCTCGCCTTGTTTGCCATCATGATGCTGACATTTTTTGATGTCTCAGGCAGAAAGATGATGTCACATTCCATCACTGGTTCGTTGGAGCTGACCGAATTGTTGATGGTCGTGGTGATTTTTGCGGCACTCCCCTTAGTCTCACTGAAAGGCGAGCACGTGGTGTTCGACTCGTTGGACAGCATGCTGCCGAGTTGGGTTCGAAAAATTCAACAAGGTCTAATTCACATCATCTGCGCAGCTTTGCTGTTTAGCCTGGCTTATCTCATGTGGCAAACAGGCGCTGAGTTTGCTGCTACGGGCGAAACAACAGCCCAACTCAAAATCACCAAGGCTCCATTCATTCACGGCATGGGTTTTTTATGTTGTCTGGCTGGCTTGGTTCATCTGGCGAAAGCATTTCTACCCCAAGATAGAAATGTCTCAGACGGAGGCACGTTGTGACCGAAGCCTTGCTTGGATTCTTGGCCATCTTTGTGCTGGCACTTTTGCGCATGCCCTTGGCTTTTTCCATGGGCTTGGTAGGCGTTGTGGGTATTGGCTTGACACGCGGCTGGTTGCCGGCCTTGGCCAGTACCGCTCAAGTTGTTCACGAGACCGGTTTCGCATACACCTTATCCGTCATACCACTGTTTATCTTGATGGGCAATTTTGTAGCACGCGCTGGTTTGGCGCATGAGCTTTTTCATGCGGCTTATACCTTCATTGGACACCGCAAGGGCGGAGTGGCGCATGCCACCATTGCAGCTTGCGCGGGATTTGGTGCCATTTGTGGCTCATCCATTGCCACAGCAGCCACGATGGGCAAAGTGGCTTACCCCTCCATGAAAAGACTGGGTTACAGCGATGCATTGTCCACAGGAGTGATCGCTGCAGGCGGCACTTTGGGCATCATGATCCCTCCCTCAACCATTCTCGTCATCTACGGCATCATCACAGAAACACACATTGGTAAATTGTTTGCAGCAGGGGTTCTGCCTGGTATTTTGACAGCCTGCCTCATGATGGTGGCGGTTGTCTTGATGACTTGGCACGACCCGGAGCACGCGCCTGCTGGTGAAAAATTCAACTGGTCACAACGCTTACAAGCTGTGCGCGGAATCTGGGGTGTTTTGGTTTTGGTGCTGCTGGTGTTGGGTGGTATTTATGGGGGCTTCTTCACCGCCACAGAGGGCGCAGGCATGGGAGCAACAGGTGCATTCCTATTTGCACTAGCCCGCAAAGCCTTGAGCTGGAAGGTATTCATGGAGGTTCTCATCGAATCAGCTCGAACCACTGCTATGTTGTTCACCTTATTGATTGCCGCCACGATTTTTGCCAATTTCGTCAACTACACCAGCTTGCCATTTGAGCTCAAAGACTGGATCACCAACTTAGGGCTGTCTCCAATCATGATTGTCGCGGCCATGATGTTGATTTATGTGGTGTTAGGCACCGTCATGGAAGAACTGACCATGGTTCTACTCACCATTCCATTGTTTTTCCCCATTGTCGTGCAATTAGGTTTTGACCCCGTTTGGTTTGGTGTTCTGATCGTGATGGTGATTCAAATTGGATTGATATCTCCACCCGTCGGCATGAATCTATTTGTGCTGAACGCCCTGTTGCCCAACGTCGGTCTCGGCGCCATCTTTCGGGGCGTATGGCCCATGGTGGTGGTACTGATTATCACGCTGGGTATTTTGCTGGCCTTCCCCAGCATCAGCCTGTGGTTACCTTCGATGATGGATTGAACATGCTAGACCCACAAGCCCAAGCCCTAATGCAGCTCATGATTGAAAAAGGTGTTCCGCCAGTGAACACCCTTTCACCCACAGAAGCACGTGCGTCCTATCGATCTCGCCGCGCGTTCACGCAGCCCGATGCACCAGAAGTTTTCAAAGTAGAAGACACAGTGTTTTCAGCCAACGGCGTGAATGTGCCGGTCAGGGTGTATCACCCTCACGCCGCACAAACTCAAAAGGTCCTGCCTGGTTTGGTCTACCTTCATGGTGGCGGCTGGACCATTGGCGACCTCGACACGCACGACGTGCTGTGCAGAAGTCTGTGTCTGCAAGCAGAGGTGGTGGTGGTTTCAGTGGATTACCGCATGGGGCCAGAACACAAATTTCCAGCTGCTTACGAAGATACCGTAGCAGCTTTCAATTGGACTGTGTCGCAAGCTGCAAGTTTAGGCATTGACCCCCATCGAATTGCTGTAGGGGGTGACAGTGCAGGCGGCAATTTGTCTGCCGCAGCCTGCATTGGACTGCGCGATCAAAAAGGTCTGGCAGGCCAACCCGCTTTTCAGTTGCTCATTTATCCTGCCACCATCATGTGGCAAGACACCGCGTCCTATCACGCCAATGGCAAAGGCTACATGCTCACCAAAGAGTCCATTGCCTACTACACCGAAAATTATTTGCGCAACCGCGAAGACGCCAAAGATTGGCGCGCCTCGCCTCAGCTGGCCGACAGTCACGCAGGACTGCCTCCCGCTTTTGTCATGACAGCGGGCTTCGATCCCCTGCGCGATGAAGGTTTGATGTATGCCAACGCACTGACTAAAGCCGGCGTCTCTTCGCAATACATTTGTTTTGAACGTCAAATTCATGGTTTCATCACCATGGGGCGCGTGATGCAAGAGGCCAACACAGCGGTCAGTTTGTGTGCATCGGCATTGAAGGCCAACTTGCACCGGTAAATGCAGTGCACTAACTTAATCAGTGATTGCGCTCCTACAAGACGCGCAGTATCAGAGCAAGCTGCGGGTGTGGACCACACGCTGAGGGTATGGAATTTCAATGCCCTTTGCCTGCAGCAGCTGCAATATTCGAATGTTAATTTCTGACTTCAAAGTCAACAAACCAGCCTGTTGTTCATCGACCCAATAATGGGCGCCAAACTCCAAGCCATCAGCGCCAAAATTGGTGAGTGTGACAAATGGCAAAGGATCTTTCAAGACTTTGTTTTGCGTCTCGCAGGCCTGCATCAGAAGTTGCATCACCTCATCGACATCCGTGCCATAGGCAACAGTGACCTGGGTCGACTGCAAGATGCGCGAATCGGCTAATGACAAATTTTCAACTCGGCTGTTAATCAGCATTTCGTTGGGTACGATAGATTCACGCCCTGTCAGTGATCGAATGACGGTGTAACGCGCTTTGATATCGGAGATGCGTCCTTCAAAGTCATCTACTTTGACACTGTCGCCAATGCGCATGCTGCGCTCGGCCAAGATCACAAAACCGCTGACGTAATTGGCTGCCAACTTTTGCAAACCAAAACCGATACCCACACCTACCGCGCCCCCTAATACAGAGAGTGCTGTGAGGTCAATGCCAACCGCGGACAAAGACAACATCAAGCCCACAAACATCAGCAAAGAAGTGACCGCATTGCTCGCTGCCTTGCGCAGCGACAATTCACTGCCAGAGGAAGATTTGAGCAATTTGGCTTCGATGGCAGAGGACACCCAAAGAGTGAGCAACAGAACCAAGCAAGCAGTCAAGCCACCCTCAATGAGGGTTCTGACGGACAGATGTGAAGTGCCAATTTTCCACTTGATTTGGTCTAACTCTTCGAGCACCAAAGGCAGCAAACCGGTCAACCACAGAACAACGGCAGCCCATGCCAGCCAAGAGAGACTTCTTTCAATGGGTGTCACCCACTCTGCAGATTTGAAAGTGACTTGAAGAACCTTCACCCCCAATCGAATGACTGCCAAAGACAAACAGACGGGTATTAGGAAATCTAAGATCCAAACAGGGTGTGATTTTGCCCATACTGCTCTCGTGACGAAAACCATGCCCAATAAAAGTGAAGGGAACAACACGCCATCTAAAAGACGGCGACCCAACAGAACAGACAAATCCCACTGCTGCGTGGTGCGGCGAACACCCCATACCAGAAACCAAGTCATGGCAATGCAAGCCAAGAATAAGACAAGTTCTTGAGTGACTTCCTGCGTGTTCATTTGCGACCACCATAAAGTGGGGTTGCTCATCATGATTGGCGTGTTGGTCAAAGTTGATGTCCTTGAAAATCTTCAAACGTCGGCCAAGACGCGGAGATGCGCCTCAACACTGCGGGACAAAGCACTCAGGTTGTAGCCACCCTCTAAGCAGCTCACGATTCGGCCCTTGGCATATTTAAGCGCAACGTCTTTGATGCGCTGAGTTATCCAGACATAGTCTTGTTCGACCAAGCCCAACTGCCCCAAATCGTCTTCCCGATGAGCGTCAAATCCTGCACTGATGAAAATAAGTTCAGGTCGATGAGCTTCTAAGCGAGGGATCCACATCATCTCGATCAACTCTCGAATGTCCATGCCCTTGGTGTAAGCAGGTACAGGCAAATTGACCAAATTGGCATCGTTCTTGAGAGCGCCGCCCTCAGGGTAAAACGGATGCTGAAAAAAGCTGACCATCAAAATACGTTCATCACCTGCCACAATGTCTTCGGTGCCATTGCCATGGTGCACATCAAAATCAACAATGGCGACACGTTTCAGACCATGGCGCTCTAAGGCGTATTTGGCTGCAATGGCCACATTGTTGAAAAAGCAAAAGCCCATGGCCTTGTCGCGACAGGCATGGTGGCCTGGCGGACGAACCGCGCAGAAAGCGTTTTCCAATTCACCCGCAATGACAGCATCGGTGGCGTCCAAGGCCGCGCCAGCGGAGCGCAAGGCAGCTTGCCAGGTATGCACGTTCATGGATGTGTCAGGATCAAGCGCTGTGTGCGAAGGACCGCCCGCCTGTATGTCTTCAGCCAGTGCGTCACTCAAGCCTCTGAGCGAAGCCACATACATGCGGCCGTGCGCCAATTCAATATCTGCCAAGGAGGCTGGTGAAGGCTCTCTGCGATCTAAGGCGTGATCTAGCCCCGTAATGAGCAAGCGATCTTCAATGGCGTCTAGGCGCTGGGGACACTCAGGGTGACCCTCGCCCATATCGTGCAAGCGACAATCAGAGTGCGTGAAAAAGCCAGTGGCGCCCATGTGTATTTAAAAAATAGGGACAAAATGTGAAGCGCTCAGCTTATCACGACACCTGCACGCATTTCAAAGGCTAAACTCAAGCCATGCGAATTTTGACTTTGATCATAATCAGTTTGGGGCTGTGTATTTCAGCAGGCACACAAGCCGCCGAAAGTGCCAAAAAATCAAAGTCAAAAAACAAATCCTCCCTGCCTGCTGCGGGGGCTTCCTATGCCAAAAGGCCCGATGCCATGGCGTGGGCTGAGCGGGCGGCTCAGGAAAACCAACTAGACCCCAAATGGGTCAAAACACAACTGGCCCAAGCCAAGCTGATTCCCAGCATCCCAAAACTGATCTTGCCTCCCGCCCAGGTCAGTCAAAAAAATTGGACGGCCTACCGTGCCCGCTTCATCGAACCCAAACGCATTCAGGCAGGCCTTAAGTTTTGGCAGCGGCACCAAACGCTTCTCAACCAAGCCGAGCAAATCTATGGCGTGCCGCCTTGGCTCATTGTGGGCGTCATAGGCGTTGAAACTTTTTACGGACAACATACAGGCAACTTCAGGGTTTTAGACGCATTGAGCACCCTGAGCTTTGACTTTCCGAAAGATCATCCAAGAGCCACAGAACGTCAGGCCTTTTTCTCCAAAGAACTGGCACAGTTTTTGGTGATGGCTTCGAAAGAAAAAATCAATCCTAGCCAACCCAAGGGCAGCTACGCGGGGGCCATGGGACTGCCCCAATTTATGCCATCAAGCTGGGCCAACTTTGCAGTCGATTTTGATGGCGACAAACACATTGATTTGTTCAATAACCCTGCCGATGTCATTGGCTCTGTGGCCAATTACTTCAAAGCTTTTCAGTGGCAGCCTGGCATGCCAACCCACTACGCAGTAAAGTTTGATTCTTCACTTCTGGACATGGATACCCTCATGGCACCAGACATCTTGCCAACTTTCAGCGTCAACAGCTTTCAGGCAAAAGGTGCTGTGATAGAAGGCGAAGCTTTGTTACACAAGGGGCCATTGGCGTTGATTGAGTTACTCAATGGCAATGACCCAGCCAGCTATGTGGCTGGCACAGAAAATTTCTATGCCATCACCCGCTACAACTGGAGCAGTTACTACGCCATGGCGGTCATTGACCTGGGCCAAGCAGTGGCGCGAGAAATGTCAAGCAAGCCCTGAGGGCCTTCAAGCATGAACCCTTTGAACCCCAAAAAACTGCTGTTGACCAAGTGGACTGCGGTCAAACCCATCGCCAAACAAAAGCACTTTTTGGTCAGTCGGGTGATTCAACCCGAACAGCCGACCGATCCGATTCAAGATGTGGAAATTGAAGCAGTGTTCTCCAAGGCCACACAAATCATTGCGTGGCGTGAACTGCAAAACGACAGTGTTTGGCGGCAGGGTTGGGTTT